>JBLHNW010000299.1:0-5343 GCA_047622205.1 Paraglaciecola sp. | reverse complement strand
CCTATCTTTATGGTTACCCCCTGCTTGTTATGGAAAAAAGCAGGCTCGCCATGCAAGGAGATGATGGTTTTAGAAATGAATTTCTCCATAGACACAATTTGCCGGATCATTCTTTTAGGTTAGTAGTGCGTCCAAATAATGACACTTTGTATAGTATCGCTTGGCTGGACCTAAGCAATGAAGCACAAGTGTTATCCGTGCCAGATATGGGGGAACGATATTATGTCATGCCTTTTATGGATGCATGGACCAATGTTTTTGCAACTGTGGGTACACGTGAAACAGGCATGCGAAAAGGTGATTATTTGATTACAGGCCCTAACTGGAAAGGCGTTGTGCCTGAGGGCTTACCCCAAATTAAAGCACCTACCAATATGGTGTGGCTAATTGGTCGTATTCAGATTAATGGTGACCTTGATATAGCACCAGTCAATGCAATTCAAAAGAGATTCAAATTAGCCAGCCAAACTCAGTGGCTAGCGGGTGAGATACAAGAATTTTATACATCAGATACGCTCAACCTCGATCAGACTCTCTCCCCAAATAAGCAGGTTGAAGCAATGACCAGCACAGAGTTTTTCACAGAATTATCCAGGCGGCTTAATACCCAAGCCACATTAAGCGGCGATGAATCGATTTTGGAAACCCTGGCCCATGTGGGGGTGATTCCAGGTCAGGATTTTAACAAAGAAAATCACGGCTGGTTAAAAACAAAGTTATACAATTTTGCTTTCAAGGTAACGAAGAAAAAGCTCATTGAAAAGCTAGAAAACGGCCGTTCAAAAGAAAATGGTTGGAATATAACACGGAATGTAATCGGTAATTATGGGACAAACTATAATTTTCGAGCGGCCATTACTAAGGTTGGACTTGGGGCATTGCCGCCAGTTGAGGCCATTTACGCAAGTGCATTGGTGGACTTTAAAGAGCAAACGCTGTCAGGTGGTAATCAGTATTTAATCCATTTCCCAGCCGGACAAATGCCGCCTGTTAAGGCTTTTTGGTCAATCACGATGTACGATGAAGATGGGTTTTTAGTGGAGAGTTCTATCAATCGTTACCTCATTGGTGACCGGGATCCGCTAAAGTATAATGATGATGGATCCTTGGATATAGTGATTCAATATGAACAGCCAGAAAAGAATACTGAAAACTGGCTGCCAACACCTAAAGGGACATTTGCCCTAACTATGCGGTTATATCTACCCAAAAAAAGCATTCTGGATGGCAGTTGGAAACTACCGCCTCTAGTTCGGCAGTAATAGAGGCCTATCTAAAGAGTTAGTATAATTGTAGCGGTTAAATTCGATGGGGCAGCTATGACAACGTATTCTCGAAATTTGTTATTTTCCTGCTGATATCGTGGGTTTATTGTTATTAATCACTTTGACAAAAAGGCTTCGCCAACACTTATCATACGGCCACATAACTTATTATCACCGATGCGCGTAAGACCATAACAAGCTTTTAATTGGGACTCACTGTCTGAGGTGCTTTGCAAGCGTGAAACCAACACAATGAATCTCTGTTGAATAGAACAGGTTCATCGTTTAACCTTCTTAAGCCTAAATTTTTTAAATAAAAAAAATTTCTAATAATTTTATTCGCTACTCGGGAACAGTAGTCACACTGCTTAGTTTTTTGGACGGAAATAACATGACAAAACGAGTTTTAGTAGTGGGTATAACAGTCGTACTTCTTGCGGCTTTAGGGTATCAGTTGATTGCTACTCAGATGTTTGATGCAAAGCAGATACAGGGCTCAATGAACTGCTCAGCCCCGGTAGGAATGGCATTTATTGAAGGCGGTACTTTTACCATGGGTGCTGGCGCAATGTATCCAGAAGAAATGCCCATCATGCAAAGGGAAGTACCAGATTTTTATATGGATCGTCATGAAGTTACCAATTTGCAGTTTGCCGAATTTGTTGATGCGACTGGCTATGTCACAAAGGCTCAAATAGCCCCTAACGCGGAAGACTATCCTGATATTCCTCCTGAGTTATTGACACCGGGCTCTGCGGTGTTCGTTAAGCTATCACAAGCTGTTGAAGCCGCTACATTTATGAACTGGTGGCATTTTACAGAAGGGGCAAATTGGAAAAATCCTTTAGGTCCTGATAGCGATATCGAAGATAAAGAGCACTTTCCAGCAATACATATCGCCTATGACGATGCGCAGGCATATGCCAAGTGGAAAGGGCATCGACTGCCAACAGAAGCTGAGTATGAATATGCAAGTCGAGGAGGCCTGGATGGCGCTAAATATGCGACTGGAAATACATTGACCGAGAATGGCAAATATATTGCGAACACGTGGCAAGGTCTGTTCCCTTTTAACGATATAGCAGAAGATGGCTATTTAGGGTTAGCGCCAGTAGGGTGCTACCCTCAAAATAATTTTGGAATTCATGACTTAATTGGAAATGTATGGGAGTGGACTCAAAGTGTCTATTACCCTCGTCATTTTGATCCGAGTCAGCTTCCTGCAAATCTCCCAGTACATGGTTATGATGAAAAGCAGCCAGGTGTTGCGGTTGGCGTGATTAAAGGAGGTTCATATCTATGCGCAGACGATTTTTGTATGCGCTATAGGCCGGCAGGGAGACATGCGCAAGATACTGGGCTGGGAACCAGTCATATTGGCTTTAGAACGGTAAAAGATGCTTGAATTTGCAGCAAGATACTGTGTTCAGGCGTATTTATCAGAACGCTAGTTGTTTACTGTTAATTATTATTGCGAAACCAACCCAAACCGTCACTATGTCTAGGCATAGGGTGTAGTGCAAAAAAAGCAAAAATCACTCCTTGCCACCAGGCTTTTCTTTGATTTGATTGTCTTCTTTAAACTTGCGCCAATGTGCTAATAATTCATTGTATTTCACTGGGTTCATTGTTTTTAAGTCAATGTTTTCAACAGGGTCTTTGACGATATTATAAAGCTGAAATTGACTCTCATCTAAGGTTTGCCCAGCGTTAATGAGCTTCCAATCGCCTTTGCGCACCAAAACTTGTCGATGATGTTCTGCAATCCAAGTATCTGTATGTGAGTGAATTACTTCTGTATCTTCTCTTAATAACGCCAACATAGACTTGCCTTGCAGGGGATATATGTTTTGCCCCTTATGCTCATTAGGATACTCAACACCAGCAAGCTGATAAAATGTAGGTGCCAAATCTGTGAGGGTCAGCAAGCCAGTTTTGATATTTCCTTTTACCATTGCCTTTGGATCTCTGATGATCATTGGAACTCGAATACCACCTTCGTAGGTATATTGTTTGAAATACTTAAAAGGCGCAGAGCCCGCCTCTGCCCATGCGGTGCCATATGAAACAAACGAAGACGCTTTGCCCATATTTTCATACGAGTTGTCGTAATTGGTTTGTAAGAATTCCTTAAAAGGTCCTACTTCGTAGAAATCTCTGAAAGCAGCGCCATTATCGCTCATAAATACAATGATAGTATTCTCGTACTCGCCTATATTTTTCAAGTGGCCAACTAGCCGACCAACATTGTTGTCTAGGTTTTCCATCATGCCAGCATAAAGCGCCATTTTTCTAATTTCTATTTTCTTTTGCTCCGCAGACAAAGTATCCCAAGCTGCCACACTAGAGTGCAACTCAGGTAAAGGATAATCCTTCGCAATAATGCCTTTCTCTTTTAGTGCAGATAATCTTTGGCTTCTTAATACCTCATAACCATCTTTATATATTTCTTCGTATTTTTCCCAATATTCACTGTCAACTTGAAGTGGCCAATGTGGCGATGTGTAAGCAGCAAATGCAAAAAAAGGCTCGTCGACAGCGCTACCTTGATTGATAAAATCTATTAAAAAATCGGTATAAGTGTCAGTTGAATATTGACCATCTGGCCAGTCGACTACTTTGCCGTTTAATGAATAGATTGATGGTTTGTCGGTAGCTTCAAAACCCTCGTTATTATAATGATTGGCTGCGCCTTGATGCAGAATAAATGATTTTTGGAAGCCCTTTGCATCTGCTAATTGATCCTGTTTCATCCCCAGATGCCATTTCCCGACCATGTAATTTTGATAGCCGTTTTGACTAAGAACTTGTGGAATAGTAAGTACTCTGTCAGTCAAAAAACCTTCATAACCCCATATGTTTCCTGTGCGGTTAAACTGAGAGCCAACACCAGCGACATGATTGTTTGTCCCCGTTAATAACGAAGCTCTGGTCGGCGCGCAAGAAGGTAATGAATAAAACTGAGTAAACGTTGTACCTTCAAAAGCTAAGGCATCAATGTTGGGGGTGGAAATCTCACTACCAAAAGTGCCCAAATCGCTATAAGCCATATCGTCGGCAACAATAAGCAAAATATTGGGACGTTTGGGGCTGTTAGATTCATTTGACTGCTGAACGCAACCTTGTATGGCAAAGACTAATAAGGCGAGAAACAGCGCTAATAAATTTTTCATGCTTTTCTTAATGGAAAACGATTCCTTTTGAGGATAAACAGTATCGAAAAAAGAAGCAATGCGCTTGTCGATAAGCAATAAGACCTTGCTAGAATAGCCATAATAAACAGGGCAGCTATGATAACGATTCGAAGAAATAACATTTATTTTGATTTTATTCTGAGGGGGGGGGGCTGTAAATTTCACAACAGGTAGTTATCATGATCTCCCGTTCGTTTGAGCGGTATTCGCTTTTTTAGGAGTTCAGATTAATCACTGAGGCACACACATTTATTCTGGCTCTTTAACTTACATTCATGATTATCGTCATTCCATAAAATGACTGTGACAGTCTTTAAATTTATCCGCATTGGCAAAGTAAGCCTCAAACCTTACGTAATATCGTTGTTCGACGCTCCAGATAATACTACTTGGTTCACAAACATGACTACACCCAAAACATTTGATGAAACATTGCTTTTTCTAATACGACTATCGGGAATTTGGTAACACCGACCAATAGAATACGAGAATAAAGTAATGAAACACATCTAACAACTTCTCCAATATTACAAACTGTAAGCGCTAGCGTTCGAAAGTTTATAAGCGAAGAGCATAAAAAATATGGCAAGGGTATTTATTCGAATTTTATAGTAGTCTTTCGTTACGTATTTTAGAGTGTGATCAGATGACTAAGGGGTTAAAACTTCAAGATAAAAACGTATATTGCTTAAGATGTAATACTGAACTTAACATCGCTTCACCGATCTCAAAAGATATAAAATTTTATCAATGCCTACAATGCGACTCTCACTATACATTACATAAAAACAAATCGTTAACTGACCGATGGGGTATGCCAATTGCATTAATTTTGTACGGTGTTATTTTCGAAAAAAAACCTGTTCAGCAAGCAAGAAATATAG
>JBLHNW010000298.1:0-5362 GCA_047622205.1 Paraglaciecola sp. | reverse complement strand
GGCAAGGGCGGCAGCATGTTGATGGTTAGCATTAGCGGTACTGCGGTAATTTGCGTCGATGCTTAAAGCTGCTTGAGATGGAAATTAAGCTAGTCTATTTTCATTCAAAGACAGTTGTTTAGGGTAGGCCCGTAAGCGATTAGAAATAGCGACGGGCTAGCTCGGTAATTTCATTGTTATCAAATAGGGTGTTGCCTTTTTGATTGAAAATCTCGAGCTCTTGTTCTGAAGGGAAACTATAGTAGTTGCCTGGTCCTTGTTGCGCTTTCGTTTTAGCAAACTTGTGAGTTTCTATCTCGTCTAATGCTGAGACAATAGATGCCACTCCTCCCTTATATTGATTGAGTAGATTCCACAGGTAGGACTTTTGGTAATTAGCCGTTACATTGTTTATGGAAATGATATCTCCGGTATCGATGCTGGCGTCGCGAATGTAGTGCAAGGTCGTAGAAATTGTTGAATCTCCATTCTGCATGGCTCTAAAACAAGCCATCACACCGCGATAGATTGGTAAAGCTCCTGAGTGGAGATTGATGACGCCCAGAGGTGGAATATTCAACACTGCTTCTTTTAAGATCAAACCAAAACGAATGGAAATAATCAGCTCTGGTTGTGTCGCTTTTAGGGTTGCGTTGCCCTTTTCACAATTGATTGAGTCAATCTCATCAATTGACATCCCCATTCCGGGAAATTCAGAAAAACAGGCAAGCTTGCCTTCAGGAACCTGTTCTCGTGTGCTTAGTGCAGGATATAAAATGTCATTAAACAATGATTGTTCAATGAAGGCCAGATCCTTTAATGCTTTAGGTCTTTGTGTCTTTGAATTCCCTACTCTGGCTGACAACAAAACACTGATGTTGTGCCGTTGGCCCAAGGCCTTGAATAAATAGTTTAAAGCCAGATTGCTGGCTAAATCTTTGTTGGCAAGTACGGTAATGTTCATGGAAAACTCACCACGGGATTAGTCTTTATTGGGCCAATCATCTTTATCGTCGAATGCGTCATTATTATCTTTTTTTACAGTTGGGAATTTGTACTTGGCACTTTGTTTTAGTAGCAAGATATTACCTAGGATCAAGCCCAGTACCAGTACGAAAATTGCGACAATTGCCCAGGTATTCATACTTCACCTCTATTTTTGACGTAACGGTTAAAGATCATGTCGATGTTGGCTAAAACGGTATCTTTGCCGGGCAATTCTGTCTGTTCAATGTTATTTCTTATTATGTTCACATCCAATTCTGCGAATATTTCACTCGCCATAAGATGGTAACTAAGATGCCAGGCCTCGGCCGCTACACCACCTCTATATTCTATATAAGGACGACTAAAACCGAATTTTTCGGCATTTTCTCCCAGCCAACAGTTAAGCGCAAAACATGGGCCATTTTTGGAGTATTCAGTGCTTACAAGTTGCAATTTCGTTCCACTTGCTTCGATCGCGTCGCTATCATACACGTCTAAATCTGTACCCCAATGATGCCGACTGGCACCGGGTAAAGCCGACCAAGTTAATATGGCATGCATCTTTTCACCGTCTGACAGAACACTGCTTTCGAGTAACTCTCCACCTAGATCATAAAGAGGCAATTGTCCCTGCCATTTTCGCTGCCAGATAAGTGCTTGTCGGGTAAAATCACGATGACTGCTGGCAATTTGTATATTTATGCCATCGCCGCTCGCTGCGTGTTGCATTCGCTTAAACGATTTGCATACGTGAGGATGCAGCATATGATTGTTCTGACACACAACAAGATGTTCAGTATTTTGGCCAAGGATTTGTGCTGGAGTGATCATGAAGG
This sequence comes from Paraglaciecola sp., assembly GCA_047622205.1. Taxonomy (GTDB): domain Bacteria; phylum Pseudomonadota; class Gammaproteobacteria; order Enterobacterales; family Alteromonadaceae; genus Paraglaciecola. The sequence continues at coordinate 3,560 of JBLHNW010000298.1, read as the reverse complement.
AATTATGCCAGTAATCGCTGTAAAATATTTTGATATACATCGACCAACTGTTCTAAGTCAGCAATTTTAACTTTTTCATCAACCTTGTGGATAGTGGCGTTTATTGGACCTAGTTCGATTACCTGAGCGCCGGTTGGTGCAATAAAGCGGCCATCAGAGGTGCCACCGGCGGTCGATAGCATTGTTGGTCTACCGGTAACTTCTTCAATAGCCTGTACGGTGGCATCAACCAGTTCGCCCGAACCCGTCAAGAATGGCTGGCCGTTAAATGTCCAGTTTATCTGGTGTTCCAGTTGATGTTTATCCAGTATATTGTCTACCCGTTCGATAAGCTCTCTATCCGTGACTTCAGTAGAAAATCGAAAATTAAAACATACTTCTATTTCACCAGGAATAACATTTCCCGCTCCGGTCCCCCCATTAATATTTGAAATTTGGAAACTAGTAGGTGGAAACGAGTCATTGCCATTGTCCCAATGCGTATTGGCCAACTCTGCTAATGCCGGAGCTACATCGTGAATAGGATTTTTCGCTAGATGTGGGTAGGCAACATGGCCCTGGATTCCTTTGATTACTAAGTCACCCGTTAGAGAACCACGGCGTCCATTTTTGACTACATCACCTAGCAATTCTGTACTTGATGGCTCACCAACCAAACACCAATCTATTTTCTCATTTCGTGCTTCGAGCGTGTCGATAACTTTAGTAGTGCCATTGATGAAAGGCCCTTCCTCATCGCTGGTTATCAAAAACGCAATCGAGCCTTTATGTTCAGGAAAGTCTTTAATAAAGTTTTTGGTGGCAACTAACATTGCGGCAACACTACCTTTCATATCGGCAGCCCCACGACCGTGTAAATAGCCATCAATTTCGGTGGCCACAAAAGGTTGTGTGAGCCAATTTTTTTCCGGACCACTGGGCACAACATCGGTGTGTCCCGCAAAGCAAAATAATGGGCTATTATTGCCTTTACGAGCCCATATATTTTGAGTGTCGGCAAAGTCTAAGTTTTCTACTGAAAAGCCAAGAGGCAGTAGATAATCGGTCATCATTTGTTGACATCCAGCGTCTTCAGGCGTGACAGATTTCCGGTTAATCAGGTCTTTTGCAAGGCCCAGAACTTCACTTGTCATGAAAATATCCCAGAGTATTGAGCTGCCTTAAATCCCAAAAAATACTGACCTTGGTGGATCAAAATCGGGCGTTTTATCATCGCAGGGTTATTGAGCATTAAAGCGATAGCTTTGTTTTTATCCAAATCAAGTTTCTGTTCGTCAGATAGTTGGCGAAAAGTGGTGCCACGTTTGTTGAGGATTTGCTCCCAGCCAAGTTGATGTTCTGTCTGTTCTAGCCATGACTGCTCCAACCCATCCACACGGTAATCGTGCAAAATGAATTCAATATTCTGCTCATTAAGCCAGTTGCGAGCCTTTTTAATGGTGTCACAATTTTTTATACCGTAAAGCGTGGTCATAAAACTCCGTTTTTGAAAAAATACTATTGTCTATTTGTTAACTATTACATCTTACTACAGCGCGTTATATTACTTTTGTCTGAATACTAAAAAGGAGCCAAAGCTCCTTTAAAAATCATCTTAATAGCCTTTCTGAATAACGATCACTCGAGTTCAGCTAAGCACATTTCTTCGTATACCTGTTTACACCAGGCTTTTACTCTTTGTTCTGTCAACTCTGGTTGGCGATCTTCATCAATACCCAGACCCACAAAATGAGAGTCATCTGCCATGCCCTTTGATGCTTCAAAATCGTAGCTTTCACTAGGCCACTGGCCAATCAATATTGCACCCTTAGTCTCAACGATATCGCGAACCATTCCCATCGCATCAAGGAAATATTCGGCGTAATCTTCTTGATCACCACAACCAAATATGGCGACCAATTTATCTTCAAAACTGATTTCTTCGAGATCCGGGAAAAAGTCATCCCAATCACATTGGGCCTCACCATAATACCAGGTCGGGATTCCAAAAATTATTAAATCAAACTCAGCGATATCTTCTTTACTGCTTTTGGCAATATCGTGAACATCAATTAAGTTTCTACCCAGTTCTTTCTGGATCATCTTTGCAATATGTTCAGTGTTACCTGTATCACTGCCGAAAAATAGCCCCACACTTGCCATCGTAAAACAACCCTCAAAAAACTAAAAAAATAACTATATTGACTACGTGCCAACACCATTAGACTGCCAAACTAACTGGACTATGCCTTTAAATACAAAACCAGCAGCACCTAGAAAAAGCACTAAATACACCACGGCTTTACCTATCAAGGGTACATCGTTTTTCTTAAGAACATCATAAACGGCATATCCCATCAGTAGAAATAATCCAATTAACGTAATGTTCAGGACTATTGCTTCTATTTGTTCATAATGTTCATTTAGCATATTTTAAATTCGTCACACATAACAAGTGCATATTAGCATAGAGACAATTATATGAAAATTGCCCATAGTCAGTTTATACCCTCTGATCCAATAAAAAATCAGTGATTATTCTGCCACAAATAACCGGCTTTTCAGCATGTAGCCAATGTCCAGTGCCGCCAACTATCTTAGATGTGCTATTGGGAAATAATGTTATGACCGCTTTACGATATTCAGCTTTTAAATAGTCTGAACGTTCACCTTTGATAAAAAGAGTAGGGCGTTCATAGTGCTGTGAGGAAACCACTGCTTCGGATAACTTGCCGTAATCTCGGTATAAAAGCTCAATATTGAAGCGCCATTGCCAAGCGCCGTCAATCTGATAAAGGCTCTTCAATAAAAACTGCCTTACTCCTTGTTCGTCTATTGTATGAGCTAACATTTCTTCTGCCTGCCTTCGATCCAAAAGGCTTGTCAGCTCAATGCTATTTAAACCTTCGAACACATTTGTATGTCTTGGCTGGTAAGCAACAGGGGCAATATCCAGTAGTACCAAACGGGCAATTCTATCGGGGTAATTCAGAGCCATTGTCATCGCCACTTTGCCACCCATCGAATGGCCTATCAAGGACGGCTGCCTGATATCAAGTTCATCCAATAAAGTGACGAGTAACTGTGCGTTATGTTTGTAGCTGAAATTTTCAGTAAATTGTGATTTTCCGTGATCAGGTAAATCAACCAATAGGATTTGGAAGTTATTCTCCAGTTCGCGTCTTAGCATAGACAGGTTGTCCAGGCTGCCAAAAAGACCATGTATTAACACAAGCCAGGGAGCTGAAGGATTTTTGGAGTAAATTTGATAATTAATGGGAGAGGGTGTGATTGTATTCCCCTATAAATATGTTTGTTTCTAACATGAAATATTATAGCTAAGCAGTCAATATTGAATTATTACATCTATGCATTAACTATGCGCTACTTCCTAGTCGCACCCTCATAAGTTATCGCAGTGCAAACAGACCGTATATAAGTTTGGTTCTATTGCCTTTTAGTACTGCTGGCCTTGTCATTCGGATCATGATTGGGTGTTTCTGCCTAGTAGTAGTGGCAGAGTTATATATTTATCATATCTTAAAAGAATCCAAAGAATTTCCTTCGGCTAGTGCGGCAGC
>JBLHNW010000297.1:0-5363 GCA_047622205.1 Paraglaciecola sp. | reverse complement strand
GCCTTGCGCTCGTGCATGGGTATATAGAGCTTGAATAAGCCTTAAAGGATAAAGCTTAGTGACTGAAAAATTTGCTAACGCTTTAATAATGTCAATTCAATCCCCAGATCTTACACTGACATATAATCTACGCTTTTGCCTTTCATGGCATCGGCAGCTCAAAGGAAGCCCGTGAAACCGATTAAAACTACCACTCTTATGAAATGGCTATTCGGCCAACTTCGCCCTTACAAGTTACAAGTGATATTTGCTTTTACGGCGCTAATTATTGGGGCCTTGGCATGGCTGCTTCTAGGTCAGGGCGTCAAAGTGGTCGTGGATGAGGGCTTTATTGCAAATAACGCGGCTAAACTAAATCAAATGATGTTGTTGGTAATGGGGATTGCCCTGACAGGCAGTTTGGCTGCTTATTTTAGATTCTATTATATGATTTGGCTTGGGGAACGGGTTAGTGCTGATATTCGTAAAAATGTGTATTCGCACTTATTAACATTGTCTCCCGCTTTTTTTGAGAAAACTCGCACTGGTGAGGTTATTTCTCGTTTTACTTCAGATACCACCGTGTTGCAGTCCGTTGTCGGTATGGGCTTGTCTATGGGCCTGCGCTCCGGAATTACTTTTATCGGTGCATTAATATTAATGTTATTTACTAGTCCTTTGTTAACTCTGTATGTGTTGGTTGCGGTACCCGTTGTGCTCTTACCAATACGGATATTTGGCGCGAAAGTGCGGCTTTTTGCACGTAATAGTCAAGACCGAGTGGCTGATTTGGGGGCCTACGTAGATGAAAGCTTACATGAAATTCATACAGTACAAGCATATTCTCATGAGCAGGCAGACAGGAGTATGTTTTATAACCGTGTAGAGGATGTGATGGATGCGGCGAGAATGCGCATCAAATATAGGGCTTTGATGATCGCAACAATTATGTCTATTAGCATGAGTGCAATTATCATCGTAGCCTGGTTAGGGGCACAGCAAGTATTGATGGGTAGCCTGAGTGCCGGTGAACTTACTGCTTTCATGATTTACGCGGTGATGGCGGGTGGGGCAGTAGCCACCATAAGTGAAGTGATTGGTGAATTACAAAAAGCGGCGGGGGCCAGTGAGCGCCTATTGGAATTACTTAACACTAATACCACTATCCAATCACCGCTGGTTCCGTGTGATTTACCGGATAAAGTGAGTGGTCATTTGAGTATGCAATGCGTGACTTTTGCTTACCCCGGGGCGCTCGATATCCCAGTGATTAAAGATATTGATCTACAAATTAAAAGCGGCGAACGTATTGCTCTAGTTGGGCCAAGTGGGGCGGGGAAATCTACCCTTTTTCAGCTCTTGTTGAGGTTTTACGATGCAAGTACTGGGACGATCGAATTGGATGGTTTGCAAATAAAAGAACTTGAATTGAGTACCTTGCGCGAACAGTTTGCCTTAGTCCCTCAGGAATCAGTTATTTTTGCCAGTAGTGTATTGGATAACATCGCTTATGGTAGGCGAGGAGCAAGTTTTGCTGATGTGCAGGCTGCGGCGAAAGCAGCTCGTGCCAATGATTTTATCGAGGAATTGCCGGAAGGGTATCAGACTAACCTCGGGGAACGAGGAGTGCGTTTATCGGGTGGGCAAAAGCAACGGATCGCGATAGCCAGGGCAATTTTAGCTGACCGGCCTATATTATTGTTGGATGAAGCCACCAGTTCATTAGATGCCGCCAACGAGCAACATGTTAAGTTGGCGCTGGAAGAATTGATGAAAAATAAAACCACCTTGATTATTGCTCATAGGCTGGCGACGGTCATAAACGCTGACCGCATTGTGGTGATGGACAAAGGTCAAATAGTCGCGATTGGCACACATCAGGAACTGGTTGGGAAAAACGCACTTTACCGTGAATTTGCCGAATTGCAGTTAGTGAGTTGATATTAGCTTAGAGCCACGAGCTAGAAGATTAAAAGCTAAAAGAATATTAACCACAGAGGACCCCGAGAGCACGGAGGAATAGCAAGGTAATACAAAATTTATCTTGCTGTTCTCTGTGGTTCAACGCTTTTACAACATAATTAAAGAAAGTGAGAAGCAAAAGATGGAAATAGCCCAAGTTGGTGAGCCAATCCTAAAAGCACCTGCCCATAAGGTTGACGCCCTGGAATTTACTGAGCCTGAATTTAAACAATTTGTGCAAGCTTTGCTTGATACGATGCTTACCGCCAAGGGCATTGGCATCGCTGCCCCCCAAGTGTTTGATCCCCGGGCGATTATGATAATTGCCTCAAGAGCCAATGCCCGCTATCCAGATGCTCCAGAAATGGAACCTTTAGTGTTGGTCAATCCCATCATACTAAGCCAGAGCGAACGATTGGTCTGGCACTGGGAAGGCTGTCTTTCCGTACCAGGGCTGCGTGGCAGAATCGAGCGCCCTGATTGGGTTGAAGTACAATTTCAGACTGCCGAGGGAACACAAGATGAAATTCGTTTGGAAGGTTTCTTGGCACGTATATTTTTACACGAACATGATCATTTAATCGGCCTTACCTGGCTGGATCATATCGATTCCACCGAGAATATTATGGCCGAGAGTGTTTGGCTGAAAGAAATGGCTAATTAAGCCAATTGTATCTACCCCTGCCACTTCAAAATGACCCAGAATCTCCATCCTGCTGAAACGTGGAGTTTGAGTTTGCATGGCTATAAATAAATGTAGGGAACACATTTTTCTGGTTACATTTTGATGAGAAAAACTCTACTTATTTTAAAGTAAGTACTACCAATAATTCTGCGGTCAGTTAGCATAGGCTCCAGTTAATGCTTATTGGTTCAAACAATTGTCTCGTTATTTATTTGTACAGTATTTCCTCTCTATTTGTTTCGCTGTTTCTCTATCTGTTGGTGCGCAAGAGGCTGTCAGTGATCCCGTGCAGGACGCGCTCAGTTTCCAGCAGTGTATTGCAGGTCTACAAGCTAAAGCGATTGAAGCTGGGGTCACCGCTCAAATCACCAATGATGTGCTCAAGAACGCAAAGTATCGTGAAAAAATTCTTTCTTACGATAGAAACCAACCGGAGTTTGTGCAGACTTTTACGGGTTATTTTAGTAAACGAGTTACAGATTGGCGGATTAATAAAGGCCGTGAAATGCTGCTTAAGCACGGAGATTACCTAAACACATTGACTAGCCAATATGGTGTGCCCGCTCCCTATTTAGTTGCTTTTTGGGGACTGGAAACTAACTTTGGTTCCTATAAGGGCAAAACGCCAATTATTGATTCCCTGGCTACTTTGGCCTGTGACCAACGTCGCAGTGCCTATTTTTCACAAGAGTTGATCCAGGCGCTGCTGTTGATGGACAGAGAAAAGCTCAGAGTTGAAGATATGCTGGGCTCCTGGGCCGGCGCAATGGGGCATACCCAGTTTATGCCCACTGCCTACATGCTCTATGCTCGAGATGGCGATAAGGACGGTAAAGTCGATTTATGGAACAGTGAATTAGATGCCCTTGCCTCAGCTGCTAATTTTCTCAATCATCTTGGCTGGGATAGTGGCTTCAAGTGGGGACGCGAAGTGAGCCTACCCGATGCTTTCGACTACCAACTCGCAGGCAAGGATAGTACTCAGTCCCTGACGTTTTGGGGGAAACAAGGCGTGACCAGGGCAAACGGCAAAAAGTTGGGGATTGCAGATTTACAAGCCTCTTTATTGGTACCCGCGGGTCATCAGGGGCCGTCGTTTTTAGTCTATGACAATTTCGATGTGATCCTGCGCTGGAATAATTCTGAATATTACGGTATTGCCGTGGGACATCTGGCAGACCGAATTGCAGGCAAGGCCACTTTATCCAAAGCCTTGCCTGAACTGGCCAAGTATACTCTGGCAGAAATGCAGCAGTTACAAATTAAACTGAACGAGTTGAGCTTTGATGTGGGCAAAGCAGACGGTATTTTAGGCCCGGCTACACGCAAGGGTGTGCGCGGATTTCAAGCGTCTAAGGGAATGATTGCTGATGGATATCCAGCGCCAGAGGTTATTGATGCCTTGCTGGCTGAGCCAGGCAAAGGTGTTAAACCGTTAATCCGTCCAGAACTTTGATGTGTGTTAAAAACACAATGCTGAGCTTTGCTTGTGTTGATTTTTCGGCCTTAAATCATTTCCGAGGGGAATTTACTATTATCTTACGGTTTACTTCCTTTTCAGAGAAACCATTATTATAATCCTGCGAACTATCTGGATATGTATATTACTAAACATTCTTGGATCGTTTCAGTGTCTGGCTGATCCCAAGCGACATCTAATGTTAGCAGTTGAAGATAGTTGGCCGCCCTATTCTGATGAAAACGGCAATGGTATATCTAAGAATATCGTACAGAAGGCATTGGATAATGTAGGTTATAGCGTTGAATTTATAACTGTGCCCTATGCAAGAGCACTGTTAATGACCGCGTGGTGAGGTGGACAGAAGTTTCAACGTCACCAAACAAGAAGACACACAAAAGCGTTTTCAGTTTGGAGAAGAAAAACTGCTAAGTGCAACGGCCTCTTATTTCTATCCGAAGCACGCTGTGTTGGGAATAAATTCGCCTTCTGAAATTCCCAAACGCACTACTATTGCGCTGATCATTGGTTATGAATATGGCAATGAGTATGAGCTTATCCGGCAAAATGTGGTGGAAGTCAGAGTGTCAACCCAAAAGCAAATCATTGGCTTGCTCAATCGGAATTTAGTGGATATAGCCATTATGTTTGACGAGGTAGCAAAGTACAATTTGAAAATGATGGGCCTGCAATCGGATGAAATAGCAAAAGGTCAGGTGAATCATGTCAGTGATATATATGTCGCTTTTAGCAGAAAAAGAGGTGATCTGAGTCAGGTGATAATAGACCTTGATGGTCAGCTAAGTGTAGATTCCCATAATCCGTATTCTTCTCAGTAATTCAGTCTCGCGATCTTTGTGATCGAAAGAAAAATGCTAACCCGGTCTGCTATCTGGCCGCGGTGAGGTCAATATTGGGAGGTAAACAGCTAGGTAGAATGAATAGCCTAGTGTCCAAAAAACAGCAGAAATAATGTAAAAACTTATCGGTAAAGTCGTAGCGATAAGGCCTGCCAACAGTCGGGTTACTCCTGCCAGAATCACAAAAGAAAAAGCATATTTAATCAGCCAATTAACTTGTAATTGTCTACCTGTATGCCCCAAAGATATGCGCGCAATCATCGCCAAAACCAAAGAGCTTATAGCGCCTGCAGTTAATCCGTGTAATGCAGTTGATGGTGCCACATTAAAACCGGCGTAGTGCAGCGTGAAAAGCCCCAAACTAATTGGAATAAACCAGTAGGAGAAATGTAAAGACCATAGGAGTGGTACTTTAAGG
>JBLHNW010000296.1:0-5427 GCA_047622205.1 Paraglaciecola sp. | reverse complement strand
CCAAGAATGATGCCTGCACATAATTCGCCGATAATAGGCGGCGCTTTCAAGCGCAATGCAACTTCACCGCAAAGACGCGCCGCCAGCAATATCGCTGCGATTTGAACTAGTAAGATATGGGTCTCTATTGTTTCTTGCATAACGGTTGCCAGTTTAACGCCATAGAATGTCTGCTGGATTGGATTGTTATGTGTAACTTTTTATTAGTGGCCTTGCTTTTCGTCTTTCTTGAGCAAGTATGATACGAGAGCATCTAAGCTTTTCTCTGACATTCGCCATCTTGGCATCGTTTCATGTAATGCTTCTCCGCTTGGCCTAAACCCATCCACTATTGCTTTTTTAAGGGAAGCTTCGTCATATGATGGATGATCATGATCATCACTTTGATGGTCTGATTTGAGGGAATCAAGAGTCAATGCTGGTGTTACCACCCAAAATCTTGGCCACATTCTGACACCACCTTCTTTATCAAAGCCATGACAAGTAGCACAACTCCCACCGTGCATTTGCATATGATGTTGTCCTCCAATTGGACGAATTTCTTCACCAGAACTGGATATACCTGTGAAATATATTCGCTCTCCCTCGCTACTAAAATTTGACCCAGTCTTTTTAGAATTCTCTCGGGAGCGTTCAGAATCCGTGCAAGTGGATAAAACCATCGAAAACAATACGACCGCTATTACTTTGAAATGGGTGTCTATTTTAACTAACATGATGCTTTCCTTTCTTCTCTTCAACGTTTTTACATCAGTAGGAATTTCCCACATAATAATTAGTGATAGATCTCAGTTCAGATTGATTCGGCATGATCATACGATCCCTTCTCATCAGGTTTTCCATTCTTCTGATGATGCTTGGCCACTCTGATCTTGTGTACTCATTGGGGTGAATCATAGTATGACACTGTGTGCAGGTTATTTTTGCCTGTTGATATCCCTGAACAGATTGGCTGTTGGTGTTCTGTGGTGTCCGTTCCCCTTGTATCATAGTGTTTTTCATCATACCGCTACCACCCAACATAACGTTTCCTTGGTTGCCGTAATTATTAAAATTGCTTAGCAACAGAAATGAAACGACTACAAAAATTATATTTTTTCGCATTGATTCATCCTCGTGATTGATTGAAAGTCTGCCAAAAGTTCAATACCGATGTTGAAAACGTAAAGGCTATGACCCAACAATTACCTTGATTGTACTTCCACTCAGCCTTTTACTGTTCACTATTCAACGGTGATTAATCCATGCATACCCGCCTCTTTATGACCCGGCAAAGCACATACCATTTCCATTTCTGTGCCCGTTTGAACTGGGACAACAAACCATTCTACTTGCGTATTTGGCCCAATCTCGACCTCTCGAACGTTGCCTTTTATTTCGGCAACCAGCCCACCTTTGCTATCCTTGATTTCAACTTTACGAGTGAATATCTTGTCGGCAAACTCGTTTGCTTCAACTTCATGCTTGACCTTGTCCACATTCTTAAGAACTATCTTGTATGCTTGCCCGGTTTTTAATTTGAGGTGACTGGGTGTGAAGTACATGCGTCCGTCGTCGTTCGTGCCCATTTCCAATACTACAGTTTTAATATCGGCACGGCTTAAATCTCCATCCGCATATGCTAATGGCGATACCATCAAAGCCAATGATATCGTCAATAATTTTAAAATTTTCTTGGTTTTCATAATATTCTCCTTTTTTATTGAAGTTTTACCATAGACTTTCTTATCTGAAGCCAATTGATATATATCAAGGTATATCGATATTTTTTGATGCTAATAACTGCAAAGGGCTTAACTAGCGACTCTTTATCTATGATGCGGTGAATTTATTAAGTAGCAGAGATACTCCTGAAAAACTTATTACTTAAACAATTAATCTGATTTCAAATTAGTTTGGTTGAAAACCCATAAAAAGGAGGGGGGCTTCGGCATGGCTCAGCAGAACTGTCTTTTTAATTGCTCTGTAGCAATAAGCCCATCAAACATTATACAATCAAGCAACTTCATTACCTTTGAGATCCAATGATAATCAATCGATTCGCTTGCTCTTTTTCTTCACTTAAATTCAGTCTATTTTTCACTGCTCTAGTTTGTTCTCTTGCTCTCAATGTTTCTGCTTATGCAGAAAACGTACTGCATCGTGGCAATGGTGCTGAACCTGAAACGCTTGATTTGCATAAGTCTACGGGTGTTCCTGAAGCGAATATTCAACGTGATTTATTTGAAGGTTTGGTTTCTGTTGCGGCTGATGGTTCGTTGATTCCCGGTGCGGCTAAATCGTGGGAGCAGGATGAGACTGGCAAGCTTTGGACCTTTAGGTTACGTGATGATGGCAAATGGTCGAATGGCGAGACGGTGGTGGCGAGTGATTTTGTGAATGCTTTTCAGCGTGCGCTTTCACCTGAAACGGCCTCTGAGTACGCGTTTATCCTTTGGCCTGTGAAGCATGCGAAAGCGATTAACAAGGGTGAGATTAAAGATGTTACGAAGTTGGGAATATCTGCGCCAGATGATTTGACATTAAAGATTGAGCTAGAGAATCCTACGCCTTATTTGACGGGTTTGTTGAGTCATCACATGACTTATCCTGTCTATTTAAAGTCGATTGAAGAGCACGGTAAAAAATGGACTCGCCCAAACAACTTAGTTTCAAACGGCCCTTATCAATTAGCTGAGTGGAAGCCTCAAACAAAACTTAAGGTTATTAAAAACCCTCATTATCGCGATGCAGAAAACATTCATTTTGATACGGTTTATTTTCATCCGACTGAAGATACAGGTGCAGAACTAAAGCGCTTTAGAGCAGGGGAGTTGGATGTAACAGAAGATGTTCCATCGGATCAATTGAAGTGGATTGAGAAGAACCTGAAGGCTAATTTTCGGAATACGCCTTATATCGGCACCTATTATTTTGCGATGAATTTGGAAGAGGCGCCATTTAAGGGTAATCCTGATTTGCGCAAGGCTTTGAGTTTTGCGATTAACAGAACGATTCTAACCGAAAAAGTTACCAAGGCAGGTGAATTGCCGGGGCTTAGTTGGGTACCACCGGGAATGAATGGTTATACCTCGCAAGCGATTCCTGAGTTGTCATTGGCGAATAAGGAACGTGTTGCTTTAGCCAAAAGTTACTACGCGAAAGCAGGGTATTCTAAAGACAAGCCGCTTGAAGTTGAGTTGTTATATAACACCAGCGAAAATCATAAAAAAATCGCGATCGCGATTTCAGCGATGTGGAAGCAAACCTTGGGCGTTAAAGTTAAGTTGCGCAATGAGGAGTGGAAGGTTTATTTGAATTCTCGTTCGCAACGTCAATTTCAATTAGTTAGATCGGGTTGGATTGGTGATTATAATGATGCCTCGAATTTTCTAGATCTGTTCCGTTCTGATGTCGGTACGATGAATCCTGCGGGTTGGAAAAATGTAGATTATGATGGCTTGATGAGGCAAGCTGAAACCGAATTGGATGCTGATAAACGTATTGATCTAATGCAACAAGCCGAGAAGATTTTGCTTTCTGAAATGCCTTTAATTCCGATTTATTATTATACGACTCAGCATTTACTAAGCCCTGAATTAAAAGGCTGGGCAGATAATGTAATGGATATTCATCCTAGTCGTTACCTTAGTAAATAAGCGCTTAAAGTTGAGATAATATGGTTACGAAAACAATAATCGCTTGGTTACTTATACTTTTGGGAACAGTAGCTGGCTTTGCATTTTTAGCATTAATAGTAGCTCTTTACCGAGATTATCTGAGTTGTACTTTGGGTGAAACGTGTTATGAAATGTTAACGGGGCCAGCAGTGTTCGCTCTTTTATCAGCGCCATGTTGGGCAATGTCCTCCCTGGGAGTGTTTCTACTTGGTGATACGGTAAATAAGTCTATACGTATGATCTCTTTTTACACCTGTGGTTTTATGTTCATAGCTGCCTGTTATTTTTTAACTGTTTTGTGATTTCTATGATGCAGATCTTCGTTCCATATAAAGTACAAAATAGGGTAAAGATCTAAACGACTATGTGGGCATATATCTCAAAACGCATCTTAGGTGTTATTCCTACACTATTTATCATAGTGACTATTTCCTTCTTTTTGATTCGGATGGCGCCAGGTGGCCCCTTCGATTCTGAAAGAGAAATCCCGCCAGAAATCGCTGCCAACCTAGAAGCTGTTTATCATTTAGATGAGCCATTGTGGAAACAATACGGTTATTACATCGTTAATGTTTTAAAGGGTGACTTTGGACCTTCGTTTAAATATTTAGATTACGATGTTACTGAGCTGATAATGCAGGGTTTTCCTGTGTCGTTACAGTTAGGATTACTCGCGATTATTCTCGCCTTGGTAGTCGGCGTAATCTTGGGGGTGACAGCCGCCTTAAGGCAAAACGGTGTGATTGATTATCTGGTCATGACGCTAGCGATGACGGGAATCACGATTCCCAATTTTGTCATGGCGCCAATCATGATACTGATCTTTGCCGTATTTTTAGGCTGGCTACCCGCAGGCGGTTGGGGCGAAATACGACATATGATATTGCCCGTGATTGCGCTGAGTTTGCCACAAATAGCCACGGTTGCACGCATGACCAGAGCCAGTTTAATCGAAACCTTAAATGCACCTTATATTCGCACCGCCAAGGCCAAAGGTCTTTCGCCGATGCTGATACTTACCCGACACGCTTCTCGCGCAACCATGCTACCGATACTTTCTTGGCTTGGGCCTGCAACGGCGGCGATAATTACTGGCTCAGTTGTGGTTGAACAGATTTTCGGTTTACCCGGAATAGGTCGACACTTTGTGAATGGCGCTTTGAATCGTGATTACACTTTAGTCATGGGTGTGGTGATCTTTTACGGTGCGCTAATTATCCTAATGAATCTGCTGGTTGATTTGCTGTATGTATGGCTTGACCCGAGGATTCGTTACTGATGTCAGTTGCTAATCATAGAACCTCTGAATCAACCCTTCATGAAGAGCAGCAAAGCTATTCGCCTGCACAACAGGCATGGCGACGTTTACTCCAAAACAAAGCAGCTGTTGTCAGTATGGTTGTTTTGCTGTTGATCGTTTTTGCCTGTGTCGGCTTAATTCATATTAGCCCTTGGGAATTGGATGAGGTTGATTGGGATAACTTCGGCACACCACCTTCATTTGTTGGACATCATTATTTCGGAACGGACGCAAACGGTCGTGATCTATTTGTAAGAACTCTGTACGGCGGCAGAATTTCACTTATGGTGGGTTTGTTAGCCACAGCTGTGAGTTTCATCATTGGAATCTTGTACGGCGCGATAGCGGGCTATACAGGCGGTAAAACCGATGCTTTGATGATGCGCTTTGTCGATATCCTGTACGCCTTGCCGTTTATGTTCTTTGTGATTTTACTCACGGTATATTTTGGCAAAAGTATCTGGTTGA
>JBLHNW010000295.1:0-5455 GCA_047622205.1 Paraglaciecola sp. | reverse complement strand
GTTTACGTTTCGTTAGTGCTTTTAAGTAAATCATTGCTTTATATTGTTTTTGTTGGCGAAGCATTCGATCCCGGACCATTAGAGCGGCTTTATCTTTATCAGATAATCGATGCTAGCCCTATCTATGTCGCCGCAGTATTTGTTATCTATACCAAACTTTACTTTCAAACGGCCCAACGAGAACAGATAAACGCAGCACGCCTAGAAAGTGAATTACAAAAAACACGAATGGAGGTATTGCGAAATCAGCTACATCCACACTTTCTGTTTAATACTCTCAACCTAATCTCCAGCACTATGTATCGTGATATCGACAAAGCTGATTCTATTATTGCGCGCTTAGGTGACCTATTAAGATATTCGCTAGCAACCGAACAGAAGCCTTTTGTCACACTTAAAGAAGAAGTACAGGTGATGACATCTTATTTAGAAATAGCCAAATTGCGATTTGGTGATAGATTATCGACACACGTCAGTATTGCCCCTGAAACAGAATCCATTATGATCCCGGCCATGCTTTTACAGCCTATTCTAGAAAATGCGGTGAAATATGGTATTGAACCATCAGATGAGCCGGGGGAAGTTAGCTTAACCAGTGAGATGAGAGACGGGCAACTAAGCATGACCATAACCAATCCTTGGCGACAACGTCGGGCACAACAAGAATCATTTGGGATTGGATTAACCAATACTAAAAACAGATTATCTCTACTTTACAGTGAGTCGGCTTCTGTGGTTTTGGAGAATCAAGATAATCAGTACATAACGCTCAAAATACAGATGCCTGTTCAGTATTTGGAGACATTTTCGGAGTATCAGTAATTAAGTGAAATCACTCATTGGCATATACCAGCTCTATCGTCAGGTTACCTGGAGACAGTGTTTATATTGGACCGCTATCGCGGTCGGGATTGGTTTGTTTCTGGTGCAAACCGAAATAGCAGACGCAAAATTCAGAGGAGATATGGACTTAACCTGGCAACCCTGGGTGTGGACTTATTCGGCAATTTATAGCTACATATTAATCTCTCCAATTATCATTTACTGCTGCCATCAATGGCCACTGGGTAGAGCAAGTCTGGTTTCCACGACCAGTAAGTTAGTTTTACTCTACATTCCCGTCACACTGCTGTTTATTTCACTGATGCTGATAACTCGACAATTGGCATATCTACTGATTTCTGGCGATTTTATGGATGAGTGGAATTTAGTCGATCGTTACCTCTATGAATTTCCAAAATCTATTGGGATATACGTTGGTTTTGCGTTTATTACTTACACGAAAATCTATTACGACTCCGCCCAACAAGAGCAACTCAACGCAGCCAAATTACAAAACGAATTACAATATGTTCGTATGCAAACATTGCGTAGTCAATTACAACCTCATTTCTTATTCAACACGTTAAATTTAATTTCCAGCATGGCTTACCAAGATCCTGACAAGGCTGATTCTATTATTACCCGCTTGAGTGACTTATTGCGCTATTCGTTAGCAACTGAGCAAAAACCTTTTGTCACCCTAAAGGAAGAGATGCAGGCGATGACCTCCTATTTGGAAATATCTGAGCTGCGTTTTGGTGAAAAAATGTCCACAGACATTCAAATCGACCCGCAAACTGAGTTGTTGCTCATCCCCGCCATGTTATTACAACCTCTGCTTGAGAATGCGGTGAAATATGGCATCGAACCATCTGAGCAAGAAGGGAAGGTCGCTCTTTTCTCAAAAGTAGAGAATAAGAAATTATTGATCACCATTACTAACCCTTGGCACCAGCGTCGTCAGCAACAAGAATCTTTTGGTATAGGTTTGAAAAACGCTCAAAATAGACTAAAACTTCTATATCAGGACGAAGCTTCCATATTGTTAGAGTGTGAAAATACACAACAAGTTACCCTAGCAATTACTCTACCCGCACAACAATTGGAAACCTCAAATGACGAATGAGAATAATGTGGTACACGATGTATTAGTCGTCGATGATGAGCCTGCAGCCAGACAAAAGCTTATTTTCTTTTTACAAGAACACAAAGATTTTCGTGTTGTGGCGCAGGCGCAAAATGGTATTGAGGCATTGGAGTGTATTGAGAAATATTCTCCTGCTCTGGTTTTTCTAGATATTCAAATGCCCTTATTAGACGGCATGTCAGTGGCCAGTAATCTTGAGTACGACAAAAAAACCGCCATCGTATTTGTCACGGGTTTTAACGAATACGCGATCAAAGCCTTTGAACTCAATGCAGTGGACTACTTACTCAAACCTTACGATAAAGGCCGTTTGGCGAAAACCCTAACTCGATTCCGTGAATACACAGGCACGATATCCGAATACAATATCCCAAAAATCATCCAAGATTACCGAGCAGAGCAACACTTTCCAGAAAAGCTGTTATTCAAGTCGGAAGGGGCAATTGAAGTGGTGGATGCCAATGAAATTCAGTGGGTAGAATCGTCTGGAAACTACGTTAAAGTATGTTTGGAACGTACCGCATTTATCGCTCGCCAGACCCTTACTACAGTTCAAAGCCAGCTCGATCCTGAACAATTTGTACGTATTCATCGCACTCATCTCGTCAACAAAAACGAAGTTGCAAAAGCCGATCATATTAACAAAGGAGACTACGCTCTTACATTAAAATCAGGTACCGAGTTACGCCTTTCGAGGGGATACAAAAATCGATTTTTTGAAGTGTTTGGATAATTTAAACACTTCATAAAACCAAATAATTTAGTAATCAAGCTACATATATTGTTATACAACCGTGGATGATTACCGAGAAGAGGTGAAGGTCTGATGACATTATTTGAATTTTTAATGATTATGCAATCAATAATAATTGGATTAGGTATTTCTGAGTTATTGACGGGCTTAGCTAAACTACTCCGCACTTACCGATTAAAAGAACTGGGGATTATTTTACCCGCGCTTATACTGACAATTTTTCTTGCTTTGTTACAGATGTTTTGGGAAACATGGGGGCTGCGCTCTGAAACTGAATGGACATTTCCTGCAATGATGTTGATGCTTGGAGGGCCAGTTATACTGCACCTTATCGCACATATTATGTTTCCGTTGGCCAGTGAAAAAGTAAATATAACGAAATACTACTTATCTAAATCAAATTTGATTTGGTCTCTAGCAATAATAACTGTATTTATTAGCACTTTATTTAAACCATTAGCATTTGGAGAGCCGATATTTATTGTAGATAATTTATCTTCTTTACTCACACTACTTTTTTGTCTTTTGCTGATTATGAGTAAGAATATTTGGCTTCATCGAAGTTTGGTACCCTTAGGAGTTGTTGTTGTCGCTTGGGACGTTCTGGCGATAACCTACCAGATTCAATAGAACACTTAGCTTAACTACAGTGGTCGTATTGGATTGACCACATCAGTCTACTGTGGAATTGATGATATGCATATGCTTGGCAACAAAGCATTGGTTCTGCGTGCGGAAATATCCCTGGAAAATTTAGGCGAACTTTACAAGGTTTTGAGTGCTATTGAAGTACAGATAATTCAGCAAAGTTTCTCGGAAAAAGAAATTATTAAAGCTGAAGTTGAGTACCCACTTTCTATACAAATAACTAGCTTCGCAGACGCTACATATCACAAAGCTTATGTACCAAGAGTACAGGGGTAAAACCCTTAGCTATCGTTGCGGTCTGTGAGAGTTTCAACTAGACCAATCTGAAACTGTTTGCTCAAATTTAAACTACGACATCTAAGGAATTTTAATGCAAGATTTTTACTGGTTTATTATTCTCGTTGCAGCTAATAGCGTTATTCTTCTGCTTTTCACTATTAATGTCTCAAGGCTTAGATTGAAATATGAAATCTCCTGGGGAGATGGCGGCAATAAAAACCTTATGAAAGCCATAAGGCTTCATTCTAACGGTACAGAACAAGTGCCAATATATATTCTAATTATTTTATCACTAGTATTTATTGGTTCATCAAATATTTTATTGGCACCCTTGGTTGTTGTATTTACCTTATCAAGATTAATCCACGCGCACGGTTTGCTATATAACAGTCCAATTTCAAGAAAAGTAGGCGCAGCAATTACCTATGCATCGCAAGGTGCTGCAGTCATTTCACTGCTGGTGAGTATAATTACTTAGCATATTTTTCAAGGTCGGCAAATTGGAACACTACCGATAAAAGAGATTAATAAGACACCCGTTCCAATTTGTTAATAGAGAATAAGTCATAAGCTCAAATTTCTGCTAAAGACGATAGCGCATTAATACTCAAATTTGGCAGAGTATTGCGCCCTTCGAGAGGTTGTGAGAGTTGCTTCTTTGAGCTGTTCACCTAATGGGTGATGGCGGTGGTTCCTGCCAAAATTATGACTTTCTAAGAGATTTACGGGCAATTCATTCCTTGTCGTCACCCTTGACTACCGCCTCATCCCCGGCATATTTATCGTTATATTTATTTCTACTACTCTGGGTATATGTTAACTAACGAGGGTATATTTATGTCAACGCAAGCACTTGTTCACGAAACTAAAACTAATTTTGGAGGGCGTCAGCATTTTCTGGATTGGGTACGGGTTTTGGCCTTTTCATTTCTAATTTTTTACCATACCGCGCTGATGTTTGTCAGTTGGGGATTTCATATAGAAAGTGGTCACAACAGCGTTTTCCTAAAATCAATTATGATCCTTACCTCTAACTGGCGTTTAGATGTGTTGTTTATCGTTTCTGGTGTCGCCATCAGCTTTATGATCACTAAAATGTCCCTTAAATCCTTTGTCTGGCAACGGGTACTTAAACTCTATATCCCCTTGTTGTTTGCCATCGCAGTTTTAGTTGCACCACAGTCTTATTACGAAGCGTTGCAAAAAGGCGTTTTTGAGGGCAGTTTTTGGAATTTTTGGTCGACGCAGTATTTTACATTTTTCTGGGATGAGCGCATGCAGGCACCTTTCCCAACTTATAATCATATGTGGTATGTCCTTTACCTTTTTCATTACACAATCGTTTTACTGCCGCTTTTCTTGTTCACTAATAGCCAAAGCGGTAAACAATTATTCAGCAAATTCGAAGCTTGGCTCGTTAAAGGCGCGCGTATTATTTGGCTACCCTTAGGGATATATTTATGTATCTTCTTGACCATTAGTGATCATGATGTAAACCACACATTTTACAATGATTGGTATGGCCATTGTATTTTTCTATTTGCGGTGGTCATGGGTGTGTGTTTTGTTCGAATGCCCAAAGTTTGGCAAGCATTTGAAGACAACAGATTTAATTCATTACTAATTGGATTGCTTAGCTATGGTGCCTTATTGGCAGTGTTTCTGTTGCCTGAAGACACTATACCGTTTGATAGAACCTTAGTGTGGGACTTACTTGGCCTAATCGTAAAATGGTCATGGATTGGCGTTGTAATAGGTTTTGCTAGAAAGCATCTGAATTTCAGTAATGGGTTCTTAAATTATTG
>JBLHNW010000294.1:0-5485 GCA_047622205.1 Paraglaciecola sp. | reverse complement strand
TTAGTGAGCAATGCCTGGGCTGGATTTGGAGCAGCATTTGGACCAGTAGTCCTTTTCAGCTTGCTATGGAAACGTATGACTCGCTTATCAGCTATAGCAGGGATGTTGGTGGGTGCGATTACGGTACTAATATGGATTTACGCGCCACTATCAATTAATGGTCAAAGCTTAAGTCAGTGGATATATGAGATTATTCCAGGTTTTATAGCCGCTAGTATGACGATTGTAATTGTCAGCATGTTAACTCGCCAAGATGATAAATCGATTGATTCCACCTTTGCCCAAGTCGAGCAGATTGTTAAGCAGCAGTCATAGATCTAAAGCCACTGTTACATTGATGGTTTATGACATTAAGCACTATATAAGGAAGCCTAGATTTGAGTTTTTATGCAGCACGTCAGCCGATATTAAACGTTGATAAATCGTTATTTGCTTATGAGCTGTTATTTAGAAATAGCTTAGAAAACGTCTTTCCGAAAATTGACGATAATGAAGCTACGTCGAAAATGATAGAAGGCCTGCATTTAAATCTTGGTCTGGAGAATCTCACTCAGGGGAAATTAGCATTTATTAATTTCACCTATGAATCATTGATAAATGGCTTTGCCTTAATGCTACCCAAAGAGCAAATTGTGGTAGAAATTTTGGAAACCGTAACTCCTGACAAAAAACTACTTGAAGTCTGCAGAGAACTAAAAGACAAAGGTTATATACTGGCGTTAGATGATTATGAACATGCCTCAGTATGGCTAAATTTCTTTCCTTATATAGACATTATTAAAATTGACTACCAGTTAAGCACTGTAAAACAACTTCAACAAATCACTCAGGCTATAAAACCCTACAAGCACATCAAATTATTAGCTGAAAAAATAGAAACACATGAAGAGTATCAACATGCTATTGAAATTGGCTGCGTGTATTTTCAGGGATATTTTTTTAGTAAGCCAGAAGTTATAAAATCTGTTACGTTCAGTCCAACTCAGTATTCCTTAATGAACTTAATCGCTGAAATGAATATGCCGGACCCTGACCTCGGTATTATTACTCGAGCATTTGAGAGTGATGTTAATCTTTCCTTCAAATTACTGCGTTATGCTCAGTCGCCATTATTCAAAAAAAACAACAAAATTGAATCAATCAAACAAGCTTTAGTGGTGTTGGGACAAGAGGAAATAGAAAAGTTTGTCTCCCTCCTGTTTACGGCACAATTCTCAGTTAACAAACCTCAAGAATTGATCAAAATGTCCCTGGTCAGAGCACGCTTTTGCGAGTTAATCGTTAGCCTACCCAATCAGCCAACTCTTCAATCAAGCGGTTTTCTAGTGGGCTTATTCTCGCTTCTAGACGCCATGGTAGATACGGAGATGCCTGAACTTATGGATAAATTGCCGATATCTCAGCAAATAAAAGATGTCATCCTTTTACGTAAGGGGCAACAAGCCAAATATCTCACCTTGTGTGGGTCTTTTGAACAAGCACAGTGGCAGGAAGCCAATGATTTATGCGTTTCAATGGGAATTGATGGTGAGCAGACAGTTGATATCTTTCAGCAAGCACAAATTTGGGCTATTGAACAAACTCAATTATTAAGCTAAAAATTATTAGGTAATATGTGGCTGACACCATCATTTGAGACATAAATTAAACTAAATAAGAATATAAATATGATAGTCCGTTATGATATAGTTCTAAGCATATAATTTATTAGTATATAAACTTTAACCACACGTGAGAAATTCTATGCCCGTTGCCATTCCCACTGTCACACACCTAAAACAACTCGAAGCAGAAAGTATTCATATTTTTCGCGAAGTTGCTGCAGAGTTTGATAATCCAGTGATGCTTTATTCTGTCGGAAAAGATTCATCCGTTCTTCTGCATCTGGCCCGTAAGGCATTTGCACCCGGTAAAATTCCGTTCCCTTTATTACATGTTGACACGACTTGGAAGTTCCATGAAATGATCGAGTTTCGTGACAAAATCGCCAAAAAACACAACCTTGATTTACTTGTTCATATTAATCAAGAAGGTGTCGATATGGGCGTTGGGCCATTCACTCATGGTAGCGCAAAGCATACAGACATCATGAAAACTGCTGGCCTGAAGCAAGCGTTAAATAAATACAAATTTGATGCTGCATTTGGTGGCGCACGTAGAGACGAGGAAAAATCTCGAGCCAAAGAACGCGTATACTCCTTTAGAGATGAGAACCACCGCTGGGATCCGAAAAACCAACGTCCTGAATTATGGAATATATACAATTCGCAAATTAATAAGGGCGAAAGCATACGCGTATTTCCAATGTCAAATTGGACTGAATTAGATATATGGCAATATATATACATGGAAGGAATTGAAATTCCGCAACTTTATTTGTCCAAACCTCGTCCAGTAGTTGAGCGTGACGGCACCTTGATAATGGTTGATGACGAACGTATGCCATTGGAGGAGGGTGAAAAAGCAGAAATGCGCTCGGTTCGTTTTAGAACCTTGGGTTGTTATCCTTTAACTGGCGCAGTTGAGTCAATGGCCAGTACCTTACCGGAAGTTATCCAGGAAATGCTGTTAACCACTACGTCTGAACGTCAAGGCCGGGTGATAGACCACGATTCATCTGGATCCATGGAAAAGAAAAAGATGGAGGGTTATTTCTAATGGCTACCAATATAGTTTGGCACCAACATGAAGTAGACAAAGCTCGACGTGCCGAGGCAAAAAAACAAAAACCATGTGTAATTTGGTTAACCGGATTGAGTGGTTCAGGTAAATCCACTATCGCAAATTTGTTAGAAAAGAAATTAGCAGAGCATAACAAACATACTTACTTACTCGACGGTGACAATGTACGTCATGGCTTGTGTGGCGATCTTGGTTTTAGCGATAAAGATAGAGTAGAGAATATTCGCCGTATCAGCGAAGTAGCTAAACTTTTTGTCGATTCCGGACAAATAGCATTAACCGCCTTTATTTCTCCGTTTAAAAGCGAACGAGATTATTGTCGTAACCTGCTTGAAACTAAAGAGTTTGTTGAGGTTTTTGTTAATACGCCGTTAGATGTTTGCGAACAGCGTGATCCAAAAGGTCTGTACAAGAAAGCTCGTCAGGGAGATATCACCAACTTTACTGGTATTGATTCAATCTACGAAGAACCAGAGAATCCAGAGATAACACTTGAATATACGGGTCAAAGTGCGGAGCAATCAGCGGAGCAATTATTTGAAGAACTTAAACAAAAAGGATTTTTGGACTGATGTTAGATGCAAACCTTATTAAAAATGTAACTGACATTGCCCATCAAGCTGGTAATGCAATTATGCAAATCTATCAGCGAGATTTTGCGGTTTACGAAAAATCGGATGAAAGCCCACTAACGGAAGCAGATCTTGCTGCACATAATCACATAGTTGCTGGCTTGGAAAAAGTATCCGATTTGCCTATTTTATCGGAAGAGTCGGCAGATATTCCTTGGTCAGAAAGACAGACATGGAGTAAGTACTGGCTAGTAGATCCTCTTGATGGTACTAAAGAATTTATCAAGAAAAACGGCGAATTCACGGTGAATATCGCCCTAATTGACGACGGTGTACCTGTATTTGGCGTGGTGTTCGCTCCAGTACTTGAACGAACGTACGTAGGCATAGTTGGTCAAGGTGCCTATAAAATTGAAGGGGGTAAACATACTCCTATCACCCCAGAGAAAAAGCAATCTGAAGGCAGTTGGAAGATCGTAGGCAGTCGCTCCCATCAAAGTCCAGAAATACAAGTTTTACTTGATAGTCTGGATGGTGAAACTGAACTAATAGCGATGGGAAGTTCTTTAAAGTTATGTTTAGTAGCAGAAGGTGCAGCACATCTCTACCCTCGCCTTGGTCCAACGTCTGAATGGGATACAGGAGCTGCACATGCTGTTGTTTCCGCCGCGGGAGGTAAAGTTACTGTTATCGCTGACGCTTCAAATGTGTTAGATAAAGATGCTGAACCGTTGCGTTACAATCAGAAAGAATCCGTTTTAAACCCTTATTTTCTTGTGAGTTGCTAAATTATGAATAGCGAAAATACCTTATTAAAAGCCGATATACTTGGTTACCTTGATCAACACGAAAAGAAAGACATGCTGAGGTTTTTAACCTGTGGCAGTGTGGATGATGGCAAAAGCACCCTAATTGGCCGCTTGCTACATGACTCAAAAATGATATTTGAGGATCAACTAGCGGCGATCACCAAAGACAGTAAAAAAATGGGCACGACAGGTGAAAAAGTCGATTTAGCTCTGTTAGTTGATGGTTTACAATCTGAACGCGAACAAGGTATTACTATTGATGTAGCCTATCGCTATTTTTCTACCGACAAACGTAAATTTATTATTGCTGACACCCCAGGACACGAGCAATACACCCGTAACATGGTGACAGGCGCCTCAAACTGTGACTTGGGAATAATATTGATTGATGCTCGTGCTGGAGTCAAAACTCAAACTCGTCGCCATTCGTTTTTAGTCTCGTTACTAGGTCTTAAGCATGTGATCGTGGCAGTAAATAAAATGGATTTGATGGATTATAGCGAGGAAGTGTACGAGACGATTAAAAAAGACTATATAGAATTTTCTAAACAACTCGATATTCCAGATATTCAATTTATTCCTCTGTCTGCTTTAGAAGGGGATAATGTTGTCAACATGAGTGAAAGTACTCCTTGGTACAAGGGAGACACTTTAATGCATATGTTGGAAAAAATTGAGGTTAATCATGATTACAACCTTGATGACTTCCGATTCCCAGTGCAATACGTTAATCGACCTAACCTCAACTTCAGAGGTTTTGCCGGAACGGTTGTTTCTGGTCAAATTAGCAAAGGTGATAAAATCACTGCCCTGCCCTCTGGCAAGCAATCGACGGTTCGTTCAATCGTATCATTTGAAGGTGAACATGAAAGCGTCCATACGCCACTGACAACCACCTTAACCTTAGAAGATGAAATCGATATATCCCGTGGAGACATGATCGTAAAATCTGACAATCTGCCATTGCAGGGTACATCCTTTCGAACAAATTTGGTGTGGATGGACGAAGAACCGATGATGCCACATAAACAATATGGTTTTAAGTTTGCCACTAAGTTTGTACCAGGTAGCGTGACTGATCTTGAATACCAAATTGACGTGAACACGCTGGAGCACAAAGAAGCAGTGCGCTTAAACTTAAATGAAATCGCTGTGGGTCAAATAAAACTTACCCAAACGGTTGCGTGTGACCCCTATGCCAAAAATCGGGCTACAGGTGCCTTTGTTATCATTGATCGAATAAGCAATGGTACCGTGGGCGCTGGGATGATCATAGATGCAGCTGATAATTCTGCTTCTAAGGGGCAAATTTCAGAATTTGAAATAGAGTTTAACTCTTTGGTAAGAAAGCATTTCCCACATTGGAATGCGACCGATATAACGCAACTGTAAAAGCGAATATACACGACGATGGATAGTAAT
>JBLHNW010000293.1:0-5505 GCA_047622205.1 Paraglaciecola sp. | reverse complement strand
ATCCGAAAAATCACCATTGCCATGTTCAAAAACTTTAAGCGCCCGATAACAAGACTCGGCTTGTTCAATAAGTAACTGCTTAGTTTCTAGCACCATCCTGATCAATTTACACAAATCAGATTTATTCACTGCATAGCAAGATTTCAATACCCACACAACTTCAACTAGCGTTATCAGTGTGATGTATCCAGGCTGATTAACTGAAATGCTTTCTTCTATCAATTTCGTAGCAAGCAGCGATTGACTTTCATCATCTTGTACTAGATAACGAACTAATATATTTGTATCAATGCCAATCATTTTAAAACCGACTCACTTATAGCTAGATTCATATCATCAATACTGACAACCTTATCTGACTTAAAATATCCCTTAAGAGTTTTAACTTCTCTTGTGACTGCCACTACTTCATATCTGCCATCAGCTAATTCGATAAACTCTAATTTATCACCCGCACCTACATTCATGCCGCTTCTAACAATGGCTGGGATCGTAATTTGACCTTTTGATGTAACAGTTGCTTGGCTCATAACATTACCTTTTATGAAAATCCTTACATTGTAGTAAGGTATCACGTGGCAAGTAAAAAGGCGAACAACTATACCTCCCTCTTTTAGTGTTAGATCTAATTAGCAGAGCACTTGGGTAAGGATAAAATCCAATTATTGAGATTAGCCACGTCTAATACCGCACCAAGATGACTAGTAGTTTTTTAGGGTTGCACACCTAAGCTTTTAACTTACAGTTGCAATGATCTATGAGCAGATTTTCTGGCTTGATAGCCTCATCAAGCCAAAAAAAGTGTCCGTTTAACTTGATCAGAACTGTGTGCTTTGAACTGAAAATGCCGGAGCCAATATTTCTAGTAATGAGCTTTGCCGAACTACCTTAAATTACTTAGTATTTTTGTGACCATTTCGGGTTTAGACGAGGTGAATTCGCTCAGGAAAGAATCAGGAGTGTTGGTAGCAGTGTCGTGTTTCGCACTCCATACCGTAATCTCAAGCATTATAGGCAAAAGATCTTTACCTTTGCTGGTGAGAGAGTAGATCAATTTGGAACGATTATCTGCTGCGACACTTTTTTCAACAAGCCCATTATCTTCTAGCTTTTTCAGTCGATTAGCCAAAATATTAGTGGAGATTTTTTCGCCCGATTGAAGAAATTCTGAATATGAACTTTTTCCCTTGAACATGAGGTCACGAACGATCAACAAAGTCCATTTATCGCCAAATGTTTCTAGCACAAAATTTATCGGGCAATTCGAACGACAATCTTCTGAGTTTCTAATCATCAGAGCATATTAATTCCAGCACTTGCATATTGCAAGTTGCAAGTTGAATGCTATACACTCCAAGCACTTGCATTATGCAAGTACCTAAAGAGAAGTATTTAAATGAGTTATAAATTAAAAGCTGTGAGCATCATTATTCCTATGGGAGTAATAGTTATTTTTATGTATTGGTATCAATGGGGTACTCAAATATTATCTCCAGAGGAGGTGCATTCCTATATGAATGTCATAGAAGCACAGACACAAAATTCTAGTGCAAGACATGAGTTGCCTGCTTTGCGAAAGTTTCTGAACGAAGATGATGGAAAACCGATTTATACTGTAAACCTTTACAATTTTCATAAGATTGCCAACTATCCAAAAAATGGCGAATACAGTGGTACAGGGGAACAAGCCTACGATCGTTTTAGTGAGACCATGATATCGCTGATGTTAAAACGCGGTTCGCATCCAATTTATGGCAGTTATTGGAGCGACTCATCCAGTGGTAACTGGGATCGCATTGTTATTATCAGATATCGAAGCCGTCGCGACCTTGTCGATTTGTTTGCAACAAATGGTTTTGCTGAAGCATCACTCCATAAATGGGCAAGTCTAAAAGAACATGAAAGAATGCTAGTTCAGGCCATTCATATTCCGCATGGTATATTCATCATCATTATTTTCGCTGCCATAATGAGTGTCATTATTTTTGTGACTGGTCGTTTTTGGTCCCATTCTTGACTAAAATAAATGGACTCGTAAAATATTTTTACACAGAAACGTCTGTTTATCTATTTTCTAAATAGTATTCAGCTCGAAATTGAAATACTCGATCAACAATGTTGGAGGTTTTTGATGCCATCGGTGGATGCCAAATTGAAAGCTTGTTCGGCGTTTTGCTTGGCAAGTTCAGTGTTTAATGCTTGTAACCCTATATTCACTGGCTAATAAGCAAAAAAAGAGTGGATTGGTGATATTTCTCACAAAACTATTGACTGAACAATTCAGGTAAAACACAATTACGTTAAGTTTTTGTAAAGTCCTTGTAAAAAATGGATTTTGAATATTGGAGTTAAAAATATGATACTGAATCATTTATGGGGTCTATACGCACACCCAAAAGAAGAATGGCACACCATAGATCAGCGCCATGAGAGCTATTTTTATAGTTTTAGTCACATCGCAATTATCTCCCTGATCCCGGCGCTCACCACCTATTATTCTGCCGCCCATTTGGGTTGGAGCATAGGTGTGGGAGATATTATAAAACTAACGCAACAAAGTGCGATGTTGATGAGCGTTGGTATGTACTTTGGTTTGATGGTGGGTGTTATTGTTTTGGCCGTACTTATCCACCAATTAGCTAAGACCTTCGACGCCGAGCCAACGTATACCCAATCACTGGAGTTAGCAGCCTATACCGCTACACCATTATTTATGGTGGGGTTTGCTTCTCTTTATCCCGTGTTATGGTTCGTGATGGTGATTGGCTTAATCGGTTTAACGTATTCGGTTTATTTACTGTATGCCGGAACGCCAATTTTGATGCATATTCCAGAAGGAAAAGGCTTTATATATGCAAGTTCAGTAGTGACCTGTGGTTTGGTTCTACTGGCAATTTTGATGGCAGCATCAGTAATGATAATAAGTTCCGGATTAGGACCAATATACATCTAAAGTTGCTCGCAACAAAAAAGCCGCAAATATATGTGCGGCTTTTTTATGTTTGCAGTTTTTTAGTTAAGCCTAAAAGTGTTAATTTTCGCTCATATTGTGCATTTCAAGATTGCTGAGTTCAGTTTGAATACCGACATTTTTGGCAACTTCATTGCGCATACTATCGATTCGCTCTAAATAGCTCTGATCCACGTCCCCGGTAATATACTTACCATCGAATACGGAAGTTTCAAAACATTTTATATCAGGATTCAATTCAGACACCGCAGAAACCAAATCTTCAATATCCTGAAAAATCAAACCATCGGCCCTGATTAATTCACTGATCGCATCGTTATCCCGACCGTAGGCAATTAACTCATTTGCCGAAGGCATATCGATACCATATACATTAGGGAAGCGAATTTCCGGTGCGGCGGAGGCAAAATAAACTTTTTTTGCACCCGACTCACGAGCCATCTCAATAATTTGTTCTGATGTAGTACCACGTACAATGGAGTCATCCACCAAAAGAACATTTTTGCCTTTAAACTCAGATGGAATGGCATTTAATTTGCGCCGTACTGATTTTCTGCGCATGGTTTGTCCGGGCATGATAAAAGTACGACCAATATAACGGTTTTTCACAAATCCCTGGCGATAGGGCAAATTCAGTTCTATGGCAATTTGGAGCGCCACATCTGTCGATGTTTCTGGAATGGGAATAACCACATCAATATCAATGTCAGACCACTCCCGTGCAATCTTCTGCCCAAGTTTACGTCCCATATTCACCCGAGAAGCATACACTGAAATACCATCGATAAATGAATCCGGACGGGCAAAATAGACGAACTCAAAAATGCACGGTGCATTAATTGGGTTTTGCGCACATTGTTGCGTATGCAGCGTGCCCTCTTCAGTGACATAAACGGCTTCACCGGGCGCGACATCACGAATAAAGGTAAAACCAACAGCGTCTAAGGCAACACTCTCAGAAGCCACCATATATTCATCACCAAATTCAGTTTTTCTCTTACCTAGTGCAAGAGGACGAATACCAAAGGGATCACGGAAGGCCAACATACCATTACCGATAATTGCCGCCACGACAGCATAGGCTCCGCGGATTTTTTTATGTACGGTGGCAACAGCTTTAAATACTTCTTCAGGTGTAAGCTTCAAACCTGCACAGTTTTGTAGCTCATGAGCGATGATATTGAGTAACAATTCTGAATCAGAATTGGTATTTATATGCCTTTTTGCTACCCGAAACACGTCTTCTTGTAATTCATGGGCATTGGTTAAATTTCCATTATGCGCAAAAGCGATGCCAAAGGGAGAGTTAACATAAAACGGTTGGGCCTCAGCTGAACTTGAACTTCCTGCAGTTGGGTAACGGGTGTGTCCGATGCCAAATTGACCGGTTAAGCGCACCATATGACGAGTGTGAAATACATCACGCACCAGGCCATTGTCTTTGCGTAAATTAAACACACCTTTATCGATAGTGACAATCCCAGCTGCGTCTTGCCCCCTGTGTTGCAATACTGTCAAACCATCATACAACGCTTGACTAACAGGGCTTTTACCAACAATACCGACGATACCACACATGTGAATTACCTTTTTAAGCGGGTTTTATAAAACTTGAATTATTTTGTAAAAATTCAAAGAACCATTCGATCACCAAAGTGAATTCTGGGATAAGTAAGGAAGATTGCCACCATTCAGACTCTGACATAGGCGTAAAAGTATCAAGAAAAAATAGTACCGCGCTAGCTATCAACGCTCCACGCAAGGCCCCAAATACTACACCTAAGGCGCGATCAGTGCCTGACAGACCAGTAACGTGTACTAACCTGGAAATTAGATAATTGATTAAGGCACCGATCAGCAAAGTCGCAACGAATAAAATGGCAATGGCCACACCGTTGCGGATCACAATATCATCGATGTTGGTTAAATAAGTAGCAAGATCGGCATAAAATTGGCTCGCCACAAAAAATGCACTAAACCAAACTCCGAGAGAAATTGCCTCTTTCACGAAACCACGCATTAAACTGATAGCGGTGGAGAGCAAAATCACACCAAGTATGGCGTAGTCTATCCAATTCATAAGAATTTTCTCAATGAGCTAATTAATGTGGCCGTAACGCTGGATTATAAAAACACCAACATCATGTATGTAAAAATCGCGCGCATTCTATCAAAATCAACAGGTAAAATCTTGCTTAGTTTGCACAGAAAAATAAAACTATTGCACAGTGAAGGGAGTGACTCGTCCTTGCAGATTGGTCAGTTCTTTCAAATGAGAAATAGCCCCTTCGAGTTTTTCTTTTTGCAAATCAGGGCCTACGAAGACTTTGGTTAACTCGCCAGAGTTTGTTTGTACTTGTCGGCTGAATGCACGATAACCGCCTTTTTCCAATTTTCCGAGCAACTCACGAACATTCTTTTGGTGGCGAAAACTACCTAGTTGCACAACCCAACCAGCACTTGCCAACAATCTTTGTCGATCCTCCTGCACTACAGTTTCTTGTTCCAATGAACCTTTTTGAACAACTGCTTCT
>JBLHNW010000292.1:0-5520 GCA_047622205.1 Paraglaciecola sp. | reverse complement strand
ATTTTATGCCTTGCAGCAATCATAATGAAGAAGACTAACGTCATGTAAGCGATCTCTCCAAGTTGAATCAGCATCAAAATAATTAACTGGCCTGTGAAATTAAAAGACGCCGCGGGATCGACACTAGGAGTGTCCGTATTAGATACGGTTAATGAATCAGCACAGGCGTTAAAGCTTATCTGGTTCGTGGACATCGACAAATACTCCTACATGCTCGGAAAACCCGGATACATTCGCCAGTTGTCCATACTGTTATTGTCACTGCCAGGTCTTATTTTAGAGTAGACATCAAAAAAAAAGCCACTCGAATAAAAGTGGCTTAATAGTAAGTTGCTTATCAAAGATGGCGTTTAGTTGATTAAGGGTAAAAATTGATACTCTTTACCGTATTCCATCATTTGTTTTTGGAAATCATCAGGATAGCTAATGGTAACATCAATGATTTTTCCATCTTGGTACACGGCTTCCAATTTAGGGTTAATAAACCCTGAATAAGGCGCAAGATCTAACTTCTCATATCTTGCTAGTACTTCTTGATGGATATCGTCATTAACTCTAACCGCATAGTTTTCTATTAAGGCCTGACCTGCAGCAAAGTCACCTTCTGATTTAATGCGTTGGAGTTCACGCAATAAATCGCCGAACAAACCGCGTAACTTAATGTAATCATTGACTAAAAAGTAAGTTTTCCCATCACGAACACGTTTTTCAACAACGTTTTCTGCCGCTCCTTTTTCAACAACCCAACTTGCAACAAGTTGACGGTTTCGCATATGAGCTTCTTCAATATATTCGCCTTTTTTCAAACGGCGAAGCTGAAGCATCATGCCATTGCGAATGTAATTATCATAAGCTGCCTTCCCTGTTTCTAAACTTGGCATAATCCCAAGTTCAATAAGTTTTTCATCCATCAGATAATACAAAGCAACTAAATCAGCTCGACCTTCTTCTAGTGCAGAGGAATACTGTTTCAGGGTTTCTTTCGGAGTCCCGACTCCTGGATTAATTTGTCCTGAAGCATGTCCGATAACTTCATGTAAATCAGTAAACAAATGTGAAGCTAAAGGTCCAAATTCTTTACCACGTTTTAACTCTGCTTCATCCCATGCAAATTCAGTTAAAGCGCCTCCTTTCACATTGTCATAAGCATCAACAATATTGGTTAAGCTAACCGATTTAGAGCCATGTTCAGCGCGGATCCAGTTGGCATTAGGTAAATTAATTCCGATCGGTGTTGATGGTGAAGCGTCGCCTGATTCAGCAACAACAGTAATCGCTTTACCTGTTATACCTTTTACCTCTTTTTTCTTATGGGCTTCAATTAGTGGCGAATTATCTTCAAACCATTGCGCTTGGGCGGCAATCTTTGAAATGACTTTTGTCGCATGATGATCTTTAACAGAAACAACAGACTCAAATGAACCACGGTATGCTAATGGGTCGTCATAAACTTCAATAAAACCGTTTACAACATCTACATCAGAGTTAACATCTTTAACCCACGCAATAGAGTAGTCATCAAAATCTTTTAAATCACCAGAACGATAATATTTGGCAAGCAAGATTAACGCTTTTTTCTGTTGATCATTTTCAGCTACCGTTGCTGCTTTGTCTAACCACTGCACTATTTCAGTAATAGACTTGTCATACATGCCACCAACTTTCCATATTTGCTCAACTAACTGACCATCTATTTTAGTAAGTTTTGAGTTTAGTCCCCATGAAACTTTGCGATTTTCATCTACGTTGGTTTTGTTTTTATAAAACTCAATAACTTCTGCTTCAGTAACACCTTCATAGTAATTAACTGAAGAAGCAACGATATTGTCAATATCTGCTGATTGATCAACCATTTTAGGAGCAATGTTAGGATCAAACATTATAGGTGTTAATAAACTAAGTAACTGCTCGACATTTTGCTGATCATTTACTGGAAGATTTCCTTTATCCGCGACATCATTTACATAAAGCGCAAATGACTCTGCACTGAATTCAGGTATGATTTTACCTGACATGTAATGATGATGAATCCCATTTGAGAACCAAACACGCTTGGTATATTCGTTAAACTTAGCAAATTCTTCAGTATTTTTGTCACCTGAGTAATCAGCCATAATAGCTTCTAAAGTATGACGAACCGTTAAGTTATATTTATAGTTTTGATCCCATATCATGTCTCGCCCTGAAAGCGCTGCTTTATATAAATAAAACAATAATTCTTTAGTTTCAGAGCTTAACTCTTCAAAACCAGGTACCTGATAGCGCAACACTTGAATATCAGCAAAACGATCGGCTTGCCACTTAAATGATGCGTCTTCAGTTTTACTCTCTTGGGTATGACTTTGTGCTAATTCAGTTTGTTGTTTTTCTGTTTTTGAATATTTATCGGCAGATTGTTCTGAACAACCTACCATGGCGAATGCAAGCGTTAATGCTGCAGAAATCTTAGTTAATTTCATTTTATTATTATCCGGAATGAGCTTTATTTAAAATAGGTTATTTATTTTTTGATCACTGATATGACAAACCCTACGATGTCTTCTTCATAAAATAACGATGTAGACATCGAAGTTTATTATCAGAAATTAAGCTTTACACCCAAAAATACTATCAGCTAGGTTAATCTAATGGAACCTATCTGCAAATAAACTTCATGGTCATAAATGTTTTAAAAAATCATTCATTAGGAGAGAAAGTAATGAGAATCTATCAGTGCAAATTTAACAGGACAGCCATGATATTTACTGGGATCTAGATTAAATTTGAATCCAAGTTGAAAGCCTAAGTCTCAGATTCCGCTATCTGGTGGTGTTATCCACATCCCTACCCTCACAAATTCTCTGTAAAACAGTTAATGAGTTAGACAGGTTTTTACTTTACAATCCGCGACTTTGTTTGAAACTAACAGACGGTACAGATGGCAGCAATTGGTATAGATTATGGGACTTCAAATTCCGAAGTAATCTTTTTTGATGGGCAACAGCACCATTTTATAAAACTCGACCCTAATCAAGATACGACAAACAAGATCCGTTCTTCGGTATTTATCTATTATGATGGAGAACTCCCTTTACCCCCCATCCCAATAATTGAAGCCAAAGTCGCGCAAATAAAGCGCGCCATCGCGCAGCAAATTGACAAAGCTAAAGAGGGATATTACGAAGCAAAAGATCCCAGAGAAGAAAGGATCTATAGCGATAGAATCGATGATTTTCGGGCCGAGTTTCACAATCTTCCTGCCTTGCAAGATCGCGCCATTCAAATATTGATGGAAGACATGACTGTGCAAGATATACCCTTGCACCGCCTGGTCGAAACAGGGAAATTTGCCTTTGGAGAGGAGGGTTTTAAACGCTATCTGAAAACTCCGGATAAAGGCCGTTTGATTTATTCGCCAAAGAATTTCTTAGGCGCTAGTTTAATCGCAGGTCAGCACCAAGCTTTTGTCGGCATGATTGCCAAACAATTAGAGTTCTTTCGTCTAAGTGCAGAAAACCAACTACAACAAACTGTGGATACTGCCGTAATTGGTCGCCCGGTGAAGTTTCATGGTTCCAGAGGCGATGATGGCAATAAGCAGGCCATTGAAATCATGACTGAAGCGGCTAAAAAAGCAGGTTTTATCAATATCGAATTTCTTGAAGAACCCATTGCCGCTGCTTACAAAATTGAACGTAGTCTTGATAAACACACCAATGTATTAGTGATCGATATTGGTGGAGGTACCACTGATATATGTTGTATTAAACTGTCTCCAGAAAAGCTCGCAAACATTGATCGTCAACTGGATGTACTTTCCGTAACAGGTGCACGTTTGGGCGGCATGGAATGTGATAAGAATCTTATCGTTAAATCTATTGCACCCACCATGGGACATGGCTTACTGATGCAAAATGGATTGTCAGTACCACGTACCTACTTTTCAGACATGTGTGCGGTGGATAATATTCCGAAACTCAATCACTTTTTTTCTGCTGAGTACCACCTGGAAATTGCTCAAACCAAATCAGTTGTTAAAGAGCCTAGATTGCTAGAGAGACTCCTAATTGTACAGGAAGAAAAATTGTCAGCTCGACTGGTCAATTCATCTCGCCTGGCGAAAGAATTATTATCCTCAAAAAGTGAAATCACACTTCCGTTACATTATATCGAGGCAGATTACGACGTAGACATTAGCCTCGAAGACCTGGATCGTTCGATGCAATCCTGGTTAAGCAAAGTAAAACGTTTAGTCACCGAGTGCCTAAAAAATAGCAGTGAGCCACCTGAACTGTTATTTATGACGGGAGGTATGAGTTTGTCACCCATCGTAAAAAAAGAACTAGAAGACATAATGCTCCCTCATTTACCTAAAATAGAAGGCGATGCATTTAATTCAGTGTGCGAAGGCTTGGCCATTCAGTCGGCTAAATTGGCTCAGGCCAAAAAAAATATAAATGAGGACAATACCTAAATCCTTACCTCTGTGTGTTTCGTTTGTTGGTTTAGTAGATATCCAACGGTAACTGCTCTGGAAATCGTCTCTTAAAAGGTGCTAGAGTGACATTCTCTACCCTATTATTTAGAAAAAAATGAAAACATTTATACCCTTTGCTCCCTATTTAGCAGGCTGGTGTCTGTTGTTACTAAGCTCTTCCATGTATTCCATTAGTCTGCTTAATGGTTGGCTTCAGCTGGTTTTATTTCTTTTTGTCGTTTGTATCCCCATCTGGCGGACGGGTCGGATGTCTTATGTGGATATTGGTTGGCCCTGGGGATTAGTGTTGATTGGGATACTCACCTTCATATTTAGCGATGGGGATAAACTTCGAATTGCGGTCGTCAGCATGGCTTACATCTTTGCTGGCACCAGAATGGGCTTAGGCGCATTGAAGATGTGGAAATTGGGATACCTGAAGAAGGAGTTCCCTCGTTATGAATACCAAAGAATAAGGTGGGAAAGAGCGGGAAAAACCAATATTCCTTTAGCAATGCAAGTAGAAGCATTAGTGCAAGGCCTTGCCAACGCTTCATTTTTGGCGATACCTGCTTTCATTATAGGCTCAAACGCCAACCCAGAATTCTCCATACTGGAAATAATAGGATTGTTAGTCTGGATCGGAGCTTTTGTATTGGAGTCAGTAGCAGACTCACAAAAACTGAAGTTTTTGAAAAATAAACGCAAGGCAGGAGAAAAAAACAAAGTTTGTAACGTGGGGCTTTGGCGTTATTCCAGGCACCCAAATTACTTCGCAGAATGGATGGTTTGGAACGGGCTTGTGATTGCAGCAATCCCTTCCTGGTTGGCATTATATAACGTTGAGTCTATTGTGATATGGATGCTGTTGGCGGTAGGACTATTTTTTACATCCAGATTCATGTTTACGACACTTGTTTATTACACAGGTGCAGTGCCTGCTGAACACTACTCTGTTCTAAAACGCCCGGAGTATAAAGACTATCAAGCCAGTACCAATATTTTTTTCCCAGGCAAACCAAAGAACTAAATAAAATGGTGTCTATTTATCAATAATTAAAAAG
>JBLHNW010000291.1:0-5522 GCA_047622205.1 Paraglaciecola sp. | reverse complement strand
AAGAGGCAGAGAAGAAACGCAAGCTAGAAGAATCCAAAGTGTCAGATTTAAAGAAACAAACAAAAAAACAACAAACAGAAAAGAAAAAGGCTGAACAGGCCGCGGTTGCAGCACGAGACAAACAAAGAAAAGAACAAGAAAAAGCTAAGAAACTTGAATCAGAAAGAATAAAGAAAGAAAAAGAACGGGCTGAGGCTGAAGAAAAGGCGGAACAGGCCAAAGAAAAACGCAAAAAAGAAGAACAAGCGCTAAAAGAGGCTGAGCGCAAACGTCAGGAAGCCATTGATAAAGCTGAGCAGGAGAAGTTACTGGAAGAGCAGTTGCAAGCTGAGCAAGCGACAAGAAAAAATAGACGCAGTAAACAGGTTTTGTCTGAAGTGCAGAAATATCAGGCACTGATTAAACAAAAGATTGAAAGTAATCTGATCAAAGATGATTCGATGAAAGGAAAAACTTGTCGCTTAAACATTCGTCTGGCTTCGAATGGCTTGGTCACACAAGTAAAAGAATTAGACGGCGACACGATACTGTGTCGAGCTGCCAAAGCTGCGATCTATAAAACGGATACCTTACCTGTTTCGAAAGAACCCGATGTGTATCAGGAACTGAGAGATATCACTTTTACCTTTAGGTTATAATTAGAATGTTGAAAAAAAGAGCATGTTTGTACTTTCTAACCGCACTTTTCGTCAGTGCCAAGTGTTACAGCACCTTAGAAATAGTAATCACTGATGGCATTGATACCTCACGTCCAATAGGCATAGTGCCTTTTAAGTGGATTGGTGATGGTGTGATGCCAGAAAAGCTTACCAGTATAATTGCTGCCGATTTGCGCCGCAGTGGTAAGTTTAATCCTATTGATATTGCCGAAATGCCCCAATACCCAAATATTGATGAGGATGTTGATTACAGTGCATGGGCGACCAAAGGTGTTGAGGCAATTTTGGTTGGCACTATTGAGGTTCAGGGACTAGACAGCTATGTGGTGTCTTACGAATTGATAGATGTTGTGCGCGGCCAAATAACCGGGGGGCAAACACAAAGTCTCAGTGCAGGTAAGTTAGTAAAAAGCGACGATCATATATTGGAAGGTCGCAAGTCGACGATCGACGGCAGCAGCTTTCGCCAGTATGCCCATCGTATCAGTGACGTTGTTTATGAAAGTTTAACAGGTGAAAAAGGTGCCTTTTTAACTCGGATCGCCTATGTGATCGTTAGGGACAAAGAAGTACATGAATTTCCTTTTCAATTGGTAGTGGCAGATTATGATGGCGTTAATGAAACCATGCTCTTGCGCTCCAAAGAGCCTTTGATGTCCCCATCCTGGTCACCTGATGGAACTAAGCTTGCTTATGTGAGTTTCGAAAATAAACGGCCGCAAATATTTATTCAGGATATTTACACGATGAGTCGAACAGGGATAACGAATTTTCCTGGTATCAATGGTGCACCGCAGTTTTCTCCAGACGGTAAAAAGCTGGCAATGGTGTTGTCAAAAGATGGAAATCCTGAACTCTATGTTATGGATATCGACAGTAAGCAATTGAGACGAATAACAAATAATCGCTCGATTGACACGGAGCCAAGCTGGACGCCAGACGGTAAGACCTTGATATTTAGTTCAGAACGGGGTGGTAAACCACAATTATATCGCGTAAATTTGGAATCCAGAAGGGTCAGACGTGTGACATTCGAAGGTGAAATGAATCTTGGGGGTACAGTCACCCCTGATGGAAAGCAAATAGTAATGGTAAATCGCACCAGAGGTAATTACCATATTGCACGTCAGGATTTAAGCACTGGGAACATGCAGGTATTAACCAAAACCTACTTGGATGAGTCTCCCAGTATCTCGCCGAATGGAAGTATGATTATTTACAGTACCTTACATCAGGGAAAGCAGGTTTTATCATTGGTGTCTTTGGATGGTAGATTTAAAGCACGATTACCAGCGGCCGACGGACAGGTAAAAGCGCCAAGCTGGTCACCATATTTGTTATAAGTTATTAAACTACATATTTACAATTTGAGAACGATAAGGATCAATAGAATGCAACTTAATAAAATTTTTAAAGGCTTAATTATTGCTTTACCACTTGTCACCCTGATGGCATGTGAATCAGGCCCGACAGAAGCTGAGAAAGCAGCTGAAACAAATAGAATGGCCGAGCAAGCTGAAGCTGATCGTTTAGCTGCTGAAGCAAACGCAGCAAATGTTCAGGCGGGTATAATCCAAAAACAAACTATGTTAGCCGAAGACATGATGAAGAAAGAACTGGATGCACTTCAGAATGAACAAACTGTTTATTTTGACTTTGACCGTGCAAGCGTAAGTTCAGATTATTATGGTCTTTTGGATCAACACGCGACATTTTTAAGAAAAAATTCTTCTCAATCGATTGTGATTGAAGGTCACTGTGATAGTCGTGGTACGCCAGAATATAATATTGCTTTAGGTGAGCGACGTGCACAGTCTGTTGAAACCTATCTGCAAAATGCGGGTGTGAGTGCTTCACAGATTTCTGTTGTATCTTATGGTGAAGAAAAGCCGATTAATAACTACACTTCGGAAGCTGCTTTTGCAGAAAATCGTCGTGGTGTACTAGTATATCAATAGAAATTTGAACATGATAAAACGCACTTTTGCGCTTGGTCTGTTATGTGTGATGGGAGCCGCAGTTAATGCGGCTCCTGCGCCTGTAGTAGATGTTAATGGCGCCAGTAATGTCGATAGAATTACGGCGTTGGAGAGCATGTTTACTGCTCGCACAACTGCCCAACACCGTATTCAGGAACAACTAGAAGCCTTACAGAATGAGGTGAACGAACTTCGCGGTAGTGTGGAATTACATAACTATCAGTTGGAAAAAATTCTAGAACGACAACGAGAGCTATATCTGGAAATTGATAAGCGCTTTGAATCC
Organism: Paraglaciecola sp.; assembly: GCA_047622205.1. GTDB lineage: Bacteria > Pseudomonadota > Gammaproteobacteria > Enterobacterales > Alteromonadaceae > Paraglaciecola. The sequence continues at coordinate 2,598 of JBLHNW010000291.1, read as the reverse complement.
ATTGTGGCACAGCCAAGTAACGAGCAAACGTCGGTGGTTGCAGCCCCGCTTTCTGCTAATGAAAACGATGCCTATGACAAAGCAGTTAATTTGATTCTCAGAGATAAGAGTTACGATCAAGCTATTCCCGAATTTCAGGCGTTTTTACTGAACTATCCAAATTCAGATTATGTGCCGAATGCACATTACTGGTTAGGTCAGTTATTGTTTAATAAGCTAGATTGGGCGGGTGCAGCAGATCAGTTTAAAGTCATTGTGAATAAGTATACGGATTCTGGAAAACGACCGGAAGCGATGCTTAAATTAGGGATTTCTGAGTCTGAACGTTCAAATGTGGCTAGAGCTAAGCAGCTGTGGCAACAAGTTGTCAGTGAGTACCCGGACACTTCTGCCGGAAAACTTGCCGATAAACGTTTGAAAAATCTTAATGCTAATTAGTTGAAATTTTCTTTTAAGCGTGAAATGACTAAATTTGGGCTAGTTTTATCGAACATTTGTGTGCTTTTTCAGCAAACAAACTAAATTGAATAAATAAAGCGATATTTTTGGTTGCACTCGATTCTTAATTGAGTATTATATGCCGCCCTTGCAGTGAGGGCTTAGTTCCAGCAAGGCAGCAGGAAATTAAAATTTATCTGAAATGGGTCGTTAGCTCAGCTGGTAGAGCAGTTGACTTTTAATCAATTGGTCGCTGGTTCGAATCCAGCACGACCCACCATTTTTAGATAAATTGAATACCATGACTTTGGAAATAGTCAGTACAAGGTTATTGCGAAATGTTTGCAATAACTTGCAACACTAAGATGAAAAGTTTGTAAAAGATGGGTCGTTAGCTCAGCTGGTAGAGCAGTTGACTTTTAATCAATTGGTCGCTGGTTCGAATCCAGCACGACCCACCATCTTCCTCATATACGCACCCCTGATAATCTTCTGTCAATGTACATCCCTGTTCAGTTTTTCAAGCATGCCAATCTTCGCCTCCAAATTTATAGCTTGAGTCGACAAAACTCCCGTCTAGTCCAAAGTATTAATCTGCGTGAGAAATCTTGAGTTTTGAAGCGCCTTAGGTATACATTTGATTCAATTAACAATTTAGGAAAATATGAGTTAAAGCTTGGGCAATTATTTTTTTCATAGATTACACTAATGATTGATATTTCTGATGGGAGCTAAAAAAATGGATTCGCAGGATTATGCCAATAACGCCAACGATATTTTTGTTCTTCCTGAAGCAGTGGTTAAGATAAAACAGCTTATTGATGACGATGCCGCACAGATGCAAGATATTGCCCAGGTGATTAATTATGATCCGGCGATAATGACGCAGATATTAAAAATTTCAAATAGTGCTCTGTATAAATTCCCAAATAAGATTACTACGGTTAGTAAGGCGATCCAGGTAATAGGCACCAACGCAGTTTATGATTTAGTGTTAGCTTATGGTGTCGCCAATGCCTTTAAAGGTATACCAACTAGTATTGTTGACTTGGATAGGTTTTGGGAGCAAGCCGTTAGCTGCTCGTTGCTGGCAAAGTTTTTCGCCGAAGAGCTATCGATTAAGGAACCCGAAAAGTTTTTTGTATGTGGTCTATTACATAATTTAGGGGAACTGGTCGTCGTCAGACTTAATCCGCAAGCTGCAGAACAATGTTCGGCGGTCTCAGAAGAGAACGACCCCCTTAGTTTACAGGTAAGTCATCTGGGTTTTAGCTATGCAGAGGTTGGAGCAAAATTGCTAAGACTCTGGGGCCTTCCCAAAGACATTTATCAACCCATTTTTAAACAACATGTTTCTAAGTACAAAGCCGAAGCCATAGAAGAGCAAATCGTTCAGCTTTCAGTCGCACTTGCTTTGAATAACGTATATAAAGATATTTATGGAAAATATGATAATATTTCGGCGTATATGTACGAGTCTCTTGGGCTTGATGTTGAAAATTTGGACAACGCTTTAGACTTTACTAATTTACAGTTAATCAGTGCGATGGCGCTGTTTAGCCCATCATCATTCTCAATATATTAAGCGTGAACCGTAATATACCCCAGTAATTTTAAACTCCCGCTGAAACGGGCATTTTGAGGTGGCATGGGTATATCTACAATCAGTCAAAAATTGCGACTGTTTGACGGCTCACGGCGATCAATTCTCCCTTAGCATCCCATATATTCGCTTCTGTATGCCCATAACCAACAGCTGCTTGTCGTGCGTGCGCCTGATAGGCGAACCAGTCAGTTGGATGAAAAGCGCTATGAGGACGAATAAATCCCACATTCCAACTCATGCTACTCGCTGGGGCAGGCCAACGTAGCATTTGTAAGGGGGTTGGTGGCCAGACATCAATCAAGGCGATTAGATGAGCGTCTGTGACTTCTGATGGGGCTTTACTAAAGCGCATCCATCCATATGGTTAAGCTTACTACCAGTGAAGGGTAATCCGCCTTCATGCATCGCCAAGGCCAGATGTCGTAAAAATTTGGTGTGATTTTGGGGATTTGCGGTAAAAATTTGGCTTTTGTTGGTATCGACATATCAGGTTGATCATGATTTTCAACCTTGATTTTGGACGTTCGTGCGACACCAAAACAAGCCTGAACTAA
>JBLHNW010000290.1:0-5535 GCA_047622205.1 Paraglaciecola sp. | reverse complement strand
ACGCATATGTTGGCCAAGAGAGAGCCTCAACTAAGTCAGACTACTCCCTTAATTTTCTACCATTTTTGATTTAGTTAATACGCGACTTCGTGCCGTGACTGATTTAGGTAAAAAAACTCACACATCAAAAAATGATTTGTTGTATTTGCAATCTTATTTTTGCTAAGGCACTGACTTCCTGTATAGTTTTTAATCAAAAAAGAGGTTTGTTTATCATGCAGATGACAGCGCTTGCGCCGCTTTTCAATATGTTACCTACGCCAATAATAGTTTTACAGGACACACAACCTTGCCTCAATCATCGGGTAGTATTTATGAATCAACGGTTTGTTGACATGATTGGTTGGACATCGGAAGACATTCCCGACAAAGATACTTGGTGGGAGAATGCTTATCCCGATTTGGATTATCAAAAAGTGGTAGCGCGACAGTGGGAACTGGAAATGGCCAGTGCCATAGAAACGGATAAAAAATATGTTTCAATGCAGGTAAATATTGCTACAAAATATAATGGCTTTTTACGCTTTAAGGTATATACCCAATTCGATTTCATCTTAATTCCCAATCACTATATCGTGGTGTTTGAACCCATAGGATTAGATGTTTGAGTCCTTACCCTGTGATTTTCGTACTTACCTGCGAAGGTTATTCCCCAAAATGGTTCTTACCGAATTATCCATAGCATTGGCGTACACACTCATTCCAATGGGCTAAAAAGCCGACATTATTCTAGGCTGGATTTACATACATACCGATTGTAAATATTGTCAAATGACTCTAAATATTTTATTGAATTACAATGGGAGCCGGCATAACTTTTTTTGCTCGCAATTTCTGTTGTATTCTATAATGACGAGTAAATATAAAAAATATTATGAAAATACTGGATTAAAATTTTTGTCTATTCAAAAATGAGATAGATGCAATATCTTGGGTTAAATCCTTTTTATGATAGTCAGAAGGGGCCTAACAAGGCGCATCAACTCTGGCGATCAGGATATACGCGACATTCTGTTCATTCGATAAATATGAGGTAATTATTATGAGTAAGGCAATTCGAGCATCTGATACACCATATGCTGTAGAAGTAGAAGCGGGTAAAAATTACTTTTGGTGTTCTTGTGGTAAAAGTGAGAAACAGCCTTTTTGTGATGGTTCTCATAGTGGCTCCGATTTTACGCCAGTGAAGTACACGGCAACAGAGTCTAAGAAAATGTTTTTTTGTGGCTGTAAATCGACAGCATCTCAACCGATGTGTGATGGCAGTCATAAATAAATAGAAATTAATAGGACATCCACGATAATCATTAAGCCAAAAAAACCTATAGAGAATTGCCGTGAATTTAGATGAAGAAAAAATTGATAAAACGATTTTAGCTCTTTTACAACGGACTATTTATGATGAATTCCGGGCCTGGAAAGGTCAAGATCGTGATGTTATGAATAGGCTTTTCTAAAAAGGGTTTATCCAAGATCCTGCCAATAAATACAAATCAGTTGCATTAACTGCAGAAGGATTAAAGTAATCAAAAGAATTTTTCGAGGCAATGTTTACTAAATGAGGGCTTGCAGCGCACCCTCGAATAATTGAGAACAGCACCTTTCAAAGACATCCACGTTAACTAGATTTAAGTACAGCGCCAAGCTTCATGTGACTGCTTAGAAGATCAGTCAATCACAAACCAACAAATGTTATGCTTTTGCTTAGCTTTAGCAGGTGTTGTCGGTTTAAAATTATTCGAAATAAATAAGGTTTAATTATGTCTGGCGAAAAAAATTTAAAAAAATTAATAACATCTATGACTCCTGTGCTATGTGAGGAAGAGTATATTTTCGGCTCACTTGTTCGCGCCGATTTGGGGTTATTGGCATCGCTCGATCCATTGGGAACATTCCGGGAAGAGGAAGGCTTAACGGTTATTGTGCAAAAGAATAAAGCTGACGAACACAAGATTGAATATTCAGGAATATTTAAGTGTATTACTTTAAATGTTCATTCTAGTCTTGATGCAGTTGGCTTAACGGCAGCTGTCGCTACTAAGCTTACTGAATCGAATATCAGCGCGAATGTGGTGGCTGCATTTTTCCACGACCATATATTTATCTCCTCGAAAGATGCAGTTCGTGCATTGAATGCTCTCAAACAATTAACGCAAGATGGCGACTAATATATTGCAATTACGTGGGTATCCAAACTAGCAGGACACTCACAATTACGAAGCCAAAAACTTGATATTTCGCCTGCCTTTGTCATGGATGCCAGTGTGCTAAGCACTGTTTTGCCTTAAGCCTTTAAATTTCCGTAACGTCTGCCTGTCCACCGCCTTCGCTGTAGATTTTATAGAAATCAATCAGCTTAGAAGCATAGTTGGGTATTACCATGGATGTATTGTTAAATATGTCCGTTGCAGTCATGTGTTTATACCAAGTATGGTATTTGACCAGAGCGGAGTCAGAACTATCCAGGCTAAAATCGCGATAAAAATTAAGCAGTAGTTTGTTCCTGTAGGCAAAGGGGATAAACGCGAGATCTATCGGGCCAATCTCAGCCCCGATAAAATATATACCCATATCACCTCGTGATGCGCCCCAGAGGCTCCGTCCCGGCGGGTTTTAAAGCGGTTTATGCTGCCCTGACTATTCTTGACTTAGCCCACTAGGCCTACAAATAGCCACCTTGCCTAAACCGCATTAAACCCCCGCTGAATCCATCATTTTGAGGTGGCATGGGTATAGACCAACCTCACTGATGCCATCAGAAAATAAGGCCAAACCTGTAAGCATTTGTTCCTGGGCTTTCTGCTGAGCGCTCACGGACTGCTCAGTTAGAAAGCGATAGAAATAAGGAATGATTTGAGTATTAGCCAAGTCCATCCAATATTCCGCATTAGTTAATTCGGGTTTATCAAGCTGCTTGTTGTCTAAATAAGTTAATATCTGGCAGAAATCTCTGAGAGTTACATCACCGTCAATCAATACTGGCACCTAGCCGGCGCCTTTTGATATGGCCATCCATTGGGGGTTTTTATCATAAGGATCAGTTTCAACATAATCGAAGCTGATATCGTTTTTTTATAATGCCATCCAAGCCCTTTGAGCAAAGGGGCAATACCATGCAGAATATAGTTTCATGTTGATTCTCAATTTTGTATTTGTTTAGGTGCTATTGGCGGGAACATTAACCTATTAATTGAAATTGGCTGTCTATGCCTTCATTTCGAAGAGGAATAAGCGCCTGGTAGTCTTCCGACTGATACCAGCTCTTAGCGTCTTCCTTGCTGGGAAAAGTGAGGATTACCTGTGCTTGATAGGCGAAATCGCCGTGTAATCTTTCTACTGGTCCTTTCGCAAGCAATTTTCCTGAATACTTCTCCAATGTCGGTCCAACAGAAGCACCGTAGCGCTGGAATTTGTCGCTATCTTTTGCCGTGAGTCCAACGATGATATATGCAGTCATTTCAATGTCCTTTGTTAAGTTTAAGCGACCGCGTTAACGGCCTATGTTGTGCCATCCCGGTTGAATCTCTTACCGGAAAATATATAAAAAATTTGTAGCCGCCTAAGCAGGAACCTGGGGTGTTTGCAGCCATTCTATTGATCGTGGTGGCATCCTCATCAGTGTGCGTATGTGTTGCGCATTTTCCTTTGTGGTAAGTAATTCGAGCAGTTCAAACGCGACTTCTACTCCCGTGCCAGGCCCACTAGAACTAATTATCCCTGCATCATGCACTATAGCTTGATCGACAAAAATCGCGCCAGAGGCTTCTAGTTCAAGTTTACGTTTGCCGCCAAGTTGATGATAAGTTGTGGCTCGCCTGCCTTCAATGACCCCTGCACGCCCTAAAGACAGGGATGCCACACAAACAGACGCGATCGGTTTTTGTGATTTTTCAAAGTCCCTAATGATCTGTAAAAAGTTTTCATCGTAGGCGTCTTTATAAAAGCCAGCGCCTTCAAATCCTCCGGGCACGGCGAGGGCGTCAAAACTACTGAGATCAATCTTGTCGACTGTCGCATCAGGAATGACTGAGAAGCCAAACGTTGCACGTAATTGTGGCTTCAATCCGGCAGAGACCAATTCAATCGGCTCGCAACCATCAATATTCGCCCAACCCAACACATCGGTAAATCCAGCTGCTTCTAAGGGTTCAAATCCGTCTGCTAGTAAAAGTAATACACGTTTAGCCATTTAAATTTCCCTAGTTTCAATGTTGGTTAAAAAACAAGCTGCTGACAGCAGCCAGTACTAAAGTTCAAGCTCTATGGTGTCAGACCCTTTAGCCGGAACAGCGCAGCAAATTAGCACTTCGTCGCTGGCTATTTCTGCCGTTGGCGTCGTTCTGTAGGCCACTTTTCCAGATTTTAATTTTACTGAGCATGAGCCGCAGGCTCCGGTGCGGCAGCCAAATTCAGGGCTTAGTCCGTGGGACTCCGCTACTTCTAAAAGCGTATCGTCTCCTTCACTCCAGCGCTGCTCGAAATCAGACTGAGTAAACTTAACAACGGCTTCTTTTGCTTCCTCTGCCTTTTGTACCGTCTGACCTTCATCAGACTGCCTTTGCAAAGACGCGGGACCGAATGCTTCAGCATTGATTCGAGCGTCACGCACGCCCAGTTCTCGCAGAGTATCGTACATAGCCTGCATAAAAGATGAGGGTCCACACAGGAAGAAATCGTAATCATCCAGAGCAAGGGTTTGACGCAATATATCTGCGTTAATATGCCCTGTGCCGTTGAAGTCAGTGCCGGGTTTTTCACTTGCAAGAGGCTGACTAATCAAAGAGTAGTATTTGATCGCTCCACTTGTGGCCTCTTCGATATCTTGCAACGTTTTGCCAAAGGCCCGTTGAGCGGTACTTTGCGCAGCATGAAATATGGTGAGTGGGCGGGTATGCCGGGTTCTTTTACCTTCGTGCATTGCGTCCAGAGCCATTGAAATCATCGGCGTTATACCAACACCACCTGCCATTAATACGGCTGGACGTTGCACAGAATTATCGATATAAAATTTTCCTAAGGGTGCTTTTGCCTCAATAGTTGACCCTGTCATAAGAGCATCATGTAAGAATTTTGATACCAAACCTTGTTCTTCACGCTTTACCGAAATTCTATAAAATTTATCCGCGGGTGCAGAAGAGAGGGTGTAGGTGCGGATGAGCCATTTTTCGGAGTTGTCAGCCTTAACACGGATAGTCAAAAACTGTCCGGCTTTAAAGGGCAACAAAGCAGCGCCGTTTTCCCGTTCGAAATAGAAGGAGCGAATCACCGAGCTTTCATCTTCGACTTTGGCAACACGGTAGGTTTGCCAGCTGTTGCGTTCAGTCTCGGCTTTCAATATAGCAGCCGCCTGTGCCCAATCTCCGGTAATTTTACTGGTAGCAGCATACTGGCCAAATGATGCTCTAAAGGGCAGTGCTTGTTTTAAGCGAACGCCATGATCTAAGGTGAAACGCCAGCCTCGTTCAGCCCCTTTGAATGCCAGGACTTCTGGATGATCTTCCCATAAAATTTCAACACTGCCGGTTAACATCAATA
>JBLHNW010000289.1:0-5545 GCA_047622205.1 Paraglaciecola sp. | reverse complement strand
ACAATGTAGCTTATGGCCCCAAGGTTCACGGATTGGCAACCAGACGCGCAGAGTTGGATGAAATAGTTGAAACCAGTCTACGTAAAGCAAGCTTGTGGGAAGAGGTGAAAGATCGCCTGTCTGCTCCGGGCACTTCTTTATCTGGTGGTCAACAGCAACGTTTATGTATTGCGCGTACCATAGCGGTAAGCCCCGAAGTGATTTTGATGGATGAACCTTGTTCAGCTTTAGATCCCATTGCAACAGCAAGAATAGAAGAATTGATGGCAGAGTTGAGTGAAAACTATACTATCGCTATAGTGACTCATTCAATGCAACAAGCAGCACGAGTTTCGCACCGTACGGCTTATTTTCATATGGGTAAACTCATTGAAGTCAATGATACTAAACGGGTATTTACTAATCCCGAACATGATCTCACCGAAGCTTACATTACTGGTCGTTTTGGTTAGCCACAATAAAGGAACAGAAAATGGATAAATTGCACCTGGATAAACATATTTCCCAACGGTTTGATTCTGATCTCGAGGCTTTAAAAAGCAAAGTTCTGGAAATGGGCGGCGTGGTGGAGCGGCAAATAATCGATTCAGTAAAGGCTATAGAGAACGCTGATAGTAAAATCGCCAGACGCGTTATAGAGGTTGAAGATGACGTGGATATGCGTGAAGTTGCTCTGGATGAACAATGCACTATGGTACTTGCTTGCAGGCAGCCTGCCGCATCTGATTTACGCATGGTATTAACCGTGACTAAAATGATCAGAGATCTTGAACGTATGGGTGATGAAGCGCAAAAAATTGCCAAGATGGCGATTGAGTTAAGCGAAAGTGGCGCGGCACCCGGCGGCTATGACGAAGTGCGCCATATGGGATCTCTGGTGCAGAAAATGGTTAATTCTGTACTCGACGCTTTTGCACGTTTTGATGTGGATAAAGCTCTGGAAGTCGCTAAGGCTGACAAACAGGTAGACCGTGAATATAAATCCGCCATGCGCGAAATTGTTACCTATATGATGGAAGATCCTCGCTCTATTAGCCGAGTCATGAACATCCTTTGGGCTTTGCGTTCACTAGAGCGAATTGGCGACCATACGTGCAATATTGCCGAGCACATTATATTTCTGGTTAAGGGACTGGATGTGCGCCACACGAGTGTCAGTGAAATGGAAAAGAGACTGAATAACTCTTAAGTAAATAATGTGGGTTGGTGTGATGGCTGACCCACACTTCATTCCTATTTCGAAAGCAGAGCCATTGTTCAGAGGCTCTATTTTTCATAAAAACGCCATAAATCTGTAATAAAAGTCTTATTTTTGTCACAAACATAGATCCTTGTCATATATCTGTAATAAAACTGCCATATATTTGTCGCATATAAATTTGGTACTTTAATAATTGCGGGCGAAACATATGAAACTAATTAACAAACTATCCATGACATTGCTTGCTGCGACAGTTTCAGCGGCCAGTCTTGCTGATCCAATCACGGTATACGGTAAAGCCAATATTTCCGCTCAGTCAGCGGACGAGGGCGAAGGTAGTTTTACTGAACTAAAGAGCAATGCTTCTCGTTTTGGCGTAAAGGGTGACCTGAAGCTGGATAACGATTTGGAAGTGTTATATACCTTCGAATGGCAAGTGGATCTGGCTGATGAGTCTGGTTCAGATAATATTAAATCCCGTAACCAATATGTGGGTCTGAAAGGTAATTTTGGTACCGTTTTGCTGGGGCGTAACGACACGGTACTGAAAAAGTCACAAGGTAAAATAGATTTATTCAACGACTACGAAGGTGATTTAAAAGGCTTGTGGAAAGGTGAGAATCGCATGAGTGATTCAGTGACGTACTACTCACCTAAATTTTCTGGTTTGACTCTAGGCGTAAGCTATATTGCAGAAGATGATGTTGAAGGTGAAGATGCTCAATCTGTATCACTGTCTTATGGCGATGCAAAACTTAAGAAGAGCCAATGGTTTGCCTCTGTTGCCGCTGACTTTGATATGAAGGGCTATGACACCCAACGTTTATCTGTTCAAGGTAAGTTTGATGATTTGAAGCTAGGCGCGATTTTACACAATCAAGAGTCCGTTGAAACAGGCGAATCTAAAGACGGCGTTATGGTGAGTGCAGCCTATACCATAGGTAAAGTGGTATTGAAGGGGCAAGTTCAGACCCTTGAGGATGACAACAGCGTTACTGTGGGTGCTGATTACAAATTGGGTAAATCAACCAAAGCCTTCATTTGGTACACAGATCGTGGCCTAGATCTGAGCGAAGATAAATCTTGGTTAGCTGCAGGTCTTGAACACAAGTTCTAAAGTTTTATTGTACGATACTGCATGATTCAGCCCTGATACATTTGCTGATTTTAAAAGTAAACAAAAGCTGCTCTGGTTACCTTGAGCAGTTTTTTGTATTTTTAGGCAACTTGAGAATCTTCATCAAAGTTGACAGTCTGTTAAGTATTAAACTAAGCATAGGAGATAAATTTATTTTTATCCTATGCTTTATCTGAATATTTGATTTAAAATCATTCTACTAATCGTTTTTATGAATGATAAATAAAATGAAATGGCCCAATCTTAAACACCTCCATTATCTGGTAGTGCTGCATCAAGAGCAGCATTTTAATCGCGCCGCTAAACACTGCCATGTGAGTCAATCTACCTTAAGTGCAGCGATCCAGAATCTCGAAGAACAATTTGGCTGTCAATTGCTTGAACGAGATCACAAAACATTTGTATTTACGCCTTTTGGTTTGGAGTTGGTTGAACGCAGTCGGAGTTTGTTGACTGAGGCAAATGAGTTGGTTGATTTTGCCCAAACTTCAGGGAACTGGCTGGCGGGTAATCTTAAAATCGGCGTAATCCCCACTATCGCTCCGTTTCTATTTGAAGGCCTGATTAAATGTGTAAAAGAGCAGTTGCCGGAGATCATTCTACACCTCCAGGAAGATACAACTGCCAATTTGCTGGTGCAATTAAATGAGGGGATGCTGGATCTGTTGATTTTGGCATTGCCGATGGAAACACCGGGCTGTAAACAGCTGGTATTGGGACATGACCCTTTCCATCTTATTGCCCATAGTGATTTAGCCGAAACACTACCCATGCCAATGGACGTATCCGCTTTACCGGCAAAAAGTGTGTTTTTATTACAGCAAGAACACTGTATGACGGGACACGCGGTGAGTGCCTGTAACTTAAGACACAAAGAGCAGGTCAGTTCACTCGCTGCGAGCAGTCTGTATACCTTGGTACAACTTGCAAACAGTAAATTTGGATTTACCTTTATGCCAGAATTAGCTATTCAGAATCATATTCTAAGCGGTACTCAGTTAATTTCTCTGCCGGCTGAAGACATGGCTTACCGAGAGTTAGGGCTGGTTTGGCGTAATGGTACTACGAGGGTGCGCTTGTTTCGTAAGCTGGCTGAAATGATAGCGCCCCTGACTCCTGTTCCTACCCTTAATTGATAAAAAATAAAAAAGTTTGCTGTAAATCAAACTTTTTGTAGTTCCTCTTCGACTTTATACCCAAACAAACTAGAAACCATCACTACATACCAGGGAATATAAGTAAGTGTTTGATAAAAGCGATGAACAGCTCATAACACAAGCACTGCAAGGCAATAAACATGCCTGGCTGAGTTTGCTCAAACGTTATGAAAAATTGATTTATAACTATGGTATGCGTATGACCGGCAAAAACGAGGATGCATTGGATTTAATGCAAGAAGTGTTTATCTCTGTTTTTCGTAATTTGTCGACCTATCGCGGCGAAGGCAGTTTTAAAAGCTGGATGTTCCGCATAGCGCATTATCGTTGTATTGAGTTTTATCGACGTAAACGTCCAACCCAGGGATTAGATGATGCACCTGAATTAGTCAGTGATGATCTGAGTCATGAACAACAGATTAGCAGTGGTCAGGAAAACACCCAACTGATAAACGCCATGCAGCAATTGCCATTGGCTCAAAAAGCAGTGGTGGAGCTGAAATTCTTCGGACAGTTTACTTTTGATGAAATTGCGGCACAAACCGGGATCTCGGTTAACACCGCGAAGTCGCGTTTATATAGCGCACTTGAGAAATTGAAAACCTTAATGGAGGTTGATTATGCCCACATATAAAAATAAAGCTGATGAAAACAGTGAGTTGCTGGGGTTGTGGCTTGACGGGCAACTTTCTGAGCAACAACGGCAACAATTTGAACAACGTTGTGTTGATGATCCTTTGTTCGCCGAACAAGTCGAAGTGGCTAACATGATGAATGTAAAAGCAGAGAGCTATCAGCCACAAAATGTGCCCCATTGGGACCGTTCGAGCACCTTTGATGGCCTTGAAAAAGACAAGTGGTGGCGGTGGCAAGGGCTGTCAAGTTTGTCCTTTGCGGTCTCTATGCTAGCCATTGTGATGGTGTTAAGTGGTATGCAAGTGCGTATGGATGATGGTGCTATGACAATTAGTTTTGCCGCCAAACAAAGCAGTAAAGAAATAGATCGGCTGGTAGCAGACAAGCTCGGAGAATTCCAGAAAAACCAGCAGTTGGTATTAAGTAATTACACCCAAACCATGCAACTGCAGCAATTGGATGCCAGTACTCAACTGACGAGTTACTTGCTGAATTCAAATCGTCAAGAGCGTCGAGAGGATTTTGCTGAGCTGATTAAATTTGTCAACGAACAACGCAGTGATGATCAGACATTCTATGCTCGTCAGCTAAATAAACTACAACAAGACATTTATACCAACCCTGGTTCACTGGGTTTGGACAACATTAACGAGTGAGGAAGTAGCAATGAAGAAAATAGCGAAAAAAGCCTTATTGGCTGCGGTAATTACCTGCATGAGTGTCAATACTCTTCAAGCCGCTACAAACGTGGCTGAGTTAAGCAACGAACTGGAGATAATGACTAATATTTTGCAGACCAGCTTAAAACAAAATAGCACTAGAAAAGGTATTCGCCTGCGTTCAGTGGATGTCACTTATCTGGCGGAACAGGGAGTTTTATTTGAAATTAGTACAGTGGGCGGGGGAGGAGGCTTTGAATTCAATTTTGACGGTATGTTTGATGGAATTGCGTCGCCGCTGACTCCTATAGCACCCGTCCCACCGATTAGAGTGAGTGGTGGAAGAGTTGAACTCGGCATGGACGAAGACGAACTGGAACACTTTGTTGAAGATGCTTTGGAACGAGCCCAAGAGCAATTGCGAGGATCCCGAGAGCAATTACGTGAACTTGCAGAACAACAAAGAGAAATAGAGTGGGAGAAGCGTGATTATGACCGTGAGCGTAGAGATTTGGAATTTGAAAAACGCAATGCTGATGCCGATGGCCGTAAAAAAATAGATAAAAAGTTAGTTAAGTTGGCTGCTGAAACAAAACAATTAGATGCCAAAAGAGTTGAGGTAGAGCGATACGGAAAGAAATTGGAAGCAGAACAAAAGCAGCAGGCTGAGCAACGTTTAGCTACTAAGAAACAGCAATATGGCGAGTTTTTGGCTGGTTTCGAAAACAGTATTACCAATGTTCTGTGTCGTTAT
>JBLHNW010000288.1:0-5547 GCA_047622205.1 Paraglaciecola sp. | reverse complement strand
GCAATAAGCACTAGCAGTCCTATTATGACGAAATTAAACTTACGACCTGTATGAATAGCAATGGATTCGTCAGAGGATATATCAGACTCTTTCTTGATACCCTCAGGCGTGACTTCAAATGCCCATGCAAAGAACAATGCGAATGGAAATCCTAGAATACAAAAAAAGAAAACCACAGTGTCAACCCATTCAGGCATACCAAAAGCAGGTACAGCCGCCACAGTGACCTGTATCAAAAACCATGTAAGCACAAGGTAAGCACCGCCGACCTTAAATACATTTCGTCTTTTGAGTTCCGTAAAGAATGAGGTAGCCAAGGTTATTTCCAATTTTTGGTGATTAATAATCCATTACAAATAAACTGACTACTAATGATTATATATGAATAAATATAACCTGAGAGTTGCATATAACTTAATGGCGTAGTGAAGTAGGATAATTGATGTGCTTGACCTATTCAACATATGTTGTTTTGTAGAGTTAAACGTATGTCAGTGGACCTCTGGTAAGTGGAATTGGGAATGGAATCTGGCTTTAAATGTCATTTGGTTAGATGTGTGGCAAAAACAGCTTTGCGTATCGGTTGGTCCCAGGGTGTTATTTGGTCAAATTTGACAGTTTTTTTTGAATAACGAAACCAGAATGACTGCTACCTGGAAGCTAGCACAGCAATGTTCGCTATGACTGTAATTCGCTCGGAGGAGCCTGTCAGCTCGACTTTACTTTAGTTCGGAACATGCTCGAAGCTGCCATTTGTGATGCGAACCAGTTTCAAACATTACGAAATTTTCGAATTTATATGGTCACAATTTCACGGGATCAGAGCAGTATTCAGTTTCAATCTTTAATCCGAACGGACACATTCGTTTGCCGCCGCCATGCAATTTCAATGATTTTGGGTATATACCCTTTATCCTTGAAACCGCCTGTTTGCTGGCTACACTTATTCGCCCCAATCACTTAGTGGGCTAAGCTCATGGGGTCTCACTCGTTTGCCGCTGAAACCCGCAGTTTGAGTTGGTATGGGTATAAACCAGGAAATTTCCGAGCCTGTGTCTAGCTTGTACTCTCCTGTTGCTCCAAGCTTTGTGGTTCGTTGACCAAGCTTGAGGACTTTTTCTTCACATCGGCTTTTGCCCAACCAAAATCTTCAAGAATTGAATACAAAACGGGGATCACAAAAAGTACCAATAATGTAGAGCTCGCGATACCAAATACAATGCTGGTAGCCAGAGGTATCAAAATTTGTGCCTGTAGACTGGTTTCAAATAACAAGGGCATCATGCCTGCAATGGTGGTGACTGATGTTAGCAACACGGCTCGAAATCTGTCGTAACTGGCCATCGCTGCGGCATCATGTACATTGGCCCCTTCACTTACGCGTATTTTTACAAATTCGACTAATAAAATAGAGTCATTAACTACAATGCCAGCAAGGGCCACAAAACCTAACATTGACGGCAT
The DNA here is from genome assembly GCA_047622205.1 of Paraglaciecola sp. GTDB lineage: Bacteria > Pseudomonadota > Gammaproteobacteria > Enterobacterales > Alteromonadaceae > Paraglaciecola. The sequence goes on along the minus strand of JBLHNW010000288.1, from coordinate 4,083 downwards.
GGTAAAATCCAGACCCATCAGCACATGTCCCCATATCACGCCAATAAAGGCCAATGGGATGGCGATGATCACCACGACGGGTTCGATGTAGGAACGGAACTGAAAACTAAGCAATACAAACACGCCCATCATGCCCACCAGAAAGGACAGAATCATTGATTTCTGAGAAATTCTACCATTTTTGATCTCACCCTCAATGCTCACCAAAAGGTTCGGATATTTCGTTTTAAAATCAGATAAATAGCGATTTTCAAAGTCTTGAATTACCGCCTTGGTGTTACTTATTCTGGGATCAACATCACCATAAACCGTTACAGTGCGTAAGTTATTGACGCGATGAATACGCGAGAAACTTCTGCTCGGAGTGATGTCGGCCAATACTTCAAGTGGAATTATCTTGCCATTAGTAGGGTGTACGATTGGGAAATAATCGAAATCAGCAAATTGGTCACGGCTCGTTTCTGCCAGTATTACCGTCACCTCAAAGGTGTCTAACTCACTGTTAGTTTCGAGTACTTTAATACCTTGAAATGATGCTCTTAACTGATTAGCGATTGTTTGCGCATCAAGCCCCAGTGCAAACGCGCCGGGTTTCATTGTTAGGGTATATTCCGGTTTTCCAGGGCGTAGATCATTAAACAGATTATACACTCCGGTATAGCCGGCAAACCATTGCTGCATGTCATAGGATGCAGTGGAAAGTTGAGTTAAATCGTTTCCGGAAATTCTTACCATGATTGCCCGCCCACTGGGACCTAGGACGGGTTCTTTAAACAAAATACTTGTAGCATTGGGAACAACACCAACAGTTTTTCGCCAATCAGTAATAAAAGCACTGATGTTGGCTTGGCGCTTTTCAGCGGTTAACAAGTTAACGTTAATTGTGGCCAAATGTGGACCGCTTTCAAAGGCGTCAATATTTTTGTTGAAGCTGATAGTCACTGAGGCTACCAATGGCTCTGTTTCCTCGCTCTGAAAACGGGCTTGGGTTTCTTGAAGGTCGGCAATTAATTTGTCGACCACTTTTTCAGTTTGTTTAATTGGAGTGCCTGCAGGCATTAATAAACGAGCCTGGATCAAGTTTCCTTCGATGTTCGGAAAAGCACTGAATTTTAATGTACCACTGGCTAATATTGATACCGTTACGAATAACAATGCCAGCAATGAGCCGATAAACAAGTAGCGATAGGTGATCAACTTGACTACGGTTTTATTGATGTATTGACGAAATTCTTCGAATTTTTCCTCAAACTTAAGTCGAAAAGCACTGGTTTTTTTGTTGTGCGTATGACTCAGGGAGTGCTGCAGGTGATGAGGCAGAATCAAGAAAGCTTCAACTAGTGAAACAGTAATCACCGATATCAGCACGATAGGGATTACTTTAAGTATTTGGCCGATATTGCCCTCGATAAAAATCAAGCCGACAAAAATACATAGAGTAGTAATAAAGGAAGATGCGACCCCACGTGCGACAATTTTTGTGCCGTCTATAGCCGCTTGCATCGGCTGTTTACCTTTTTTAATTTGTGCGCCAATACTTTCGGCGATCACGATGGCATCATCCATCAATATCCCTAGCGATATCAACAAGGCCACCATGGAAATCATATTAATAGTGATACCTAAATGTCCTAGAACATAAAAGCTGGCTAAAAACGATACGGGCAAACCCATGACGACCCAAAAGGCATAACGAATGGTAAAAAATAACCACATAACCGCAAACACCAACAACAAACCTTGCCAGGCATTCTTCGATAACATACGTATTCTGTCTTTTACAATACTGGTGGTGTCTTCGGTCAATTCAAAGCCAATACCTTCGGGCATCAATAAGCGTTGTTTGTCTATAAATGCCTGAACCGCATCGAGTACCCTTAGGCTGTCATCGACTCTGTTTTTACTGACTTTGAGAAACGCAGCTGGCACACCATTGAAGTAGCCACGATCTTCTGCCAGTTCAAAGGTATCTACTATGCTGGCAATATCTCCTAGTTTTACCTCATTGCCATACTGGCCTTTTATCACCACCAACTCAGCCAACTCAGCTGGACTTTTGCGCTCATCACTAAAGCGCAACTGCTGGGCAACATAATCGGTTTCTATAGTGCCAACCGGTAAATCCAAATCTTGTTTACTGATTAAGCTCGCCAGTTGTTGCAAACTCAAACCATACTGTCGCAATTTATTACTCGACACCTGAATTTGAAATTGTCGTTCAGAAAACCCTTCAATTTCAACCAAAGGGATCATGGGATCTTGCAACATAAGCTGTTTGATTTGTTCGGCTAGTTCTTTTAGTTCCGGCCGGGGTAGGTCTGCGGTAAGGGCTACTTTGACAACTGACTGAGTACGATTTTTTTCTTTAACAATCGGCTTTTCACTGGCATCTGGAAACGCGTTGATACCATCAACAGCACTCTTGACATCATCAAGGAATTTTTCAAAATCACCTTGTTCGAGCATTTTAATTGTCATCACCGCAACGTTTTGCTTAGCTTCACAGCGCTTTTCGTCGATAAAACCTATGCCATCAATCGCATCTTCCAGAGGTAAACAAATTGATTTTTCAACATCCATTGGTGCAGCACCTGGATATGGCACCTGAATGCTGACCTCGAAGGTTTTTATTTCAGGCATGGTTTCCCGTTTCAAGTTCGGCAAGGTCAACAAGCCGGCAGCAATCGCGATCAGCATTAATAAATTGGCGGCTGTTGGATGAGCAGCAAAAAAACGGATCATGATTTACTCTCCCTTTACCCAGCGCTCAAGTTGTTCACTTGCTGCTAGATCATTTTGAGGAGCCAATAACATCCCAGGCACTGCCGGAAATAGATCGGAGATGATCACTTGCCGACCTCTAAGAGTCTGTTCGTTCAGTAGCACCAATTCACCCTGTGATTGGGCATTTTTTATGCTGACACGTTCAAGCAGATTATTTTCATCAACTAAATACAATTCTTTTTCATGTAAGGCAAAACGAGGCACAACAACAAAATCATCGGCACTGGCACTTAATTGGATTTCCATATACATACCTTCCATCAACGGTGGTCTTATTCCCGGTTGTAGATTTTTATAAGAGTCGCTGACGCTGATAACCACACCCAAAGTTCTGCTTTGTGGATCGATAGTTTCTGAAATACGTTCGACTTTGCCCTGCCATTGAAGTTGTTGATTATCGGTACCCATTACTGTGGCAGTTAAACCGAGCTGTTCGAATACATGATTTAATTCACTGTTGGCAATCGCCTGTTGCAGAATGTGTGCATTTTTCTGGAAACTTTTTGCAATAATATTAAATTTGTCGATAGAAAATTGTGCATTAACAATGACTTTGTCTATCCCCTGCACAGTAAATAACTGACTAGCGGCGCCGACATATTGATCTTGTTCGATATTAACTTCGCCTATTCGGCCGTTAAACGGCAGGCTAATTTCGGTGCGAGCCAAGTTTCGTTGCTGCTGTTGTACTTTTGCCTGGCTGATAGCAATTTTGGCTTGAAGTACGTCCTCCTGTGACGGCAAAGTTGAAAGCTTATTTTCCAGGTTCTGAGTTTCCTGGGTTAAAGCCAACACCTGTTTATAATCATTGTCGACAGCAGATTGAGAGACCGTGCCATTTTTCTTTAGTTGTACTTTACGTTGGTGTTCGGCCTTAGTGATTTTTAGTTTCTCTTGGGCTAACACCAAATCTTGTTGGGTATTTTTGATAGTTAGATCAAATTCGCTTAAATTCGCCTGATTGACCAATAGATCCGCCTGTGATTGTTTTAACAAAAGCTGGTAATCCACATCATCAATGATCACAACTATTGTCCCTTTGGCTAACAGTGAGCCCTTTTTTAGATCGGGATGTACATAGCGTATTCGACCTGATACTTCCGCTTTTGCAGCTAATTTTTTATCCGGTGTAACCGTGCCAAAGCCGGTGATAAAAGGTCGCATGTTAAACATTTGAGCACTGATAGTGCTGACGGGTGTCGCCCGGCGCTGCTGGTTCAAATGTTCGACTCCCGGTTGCAATACAATGATCAGGATGGCAACGAGCAAACCGATTCCGGCGATTGCTGGAAGCAAAAT
>JBLHNW010000287.1:0-5559 GCA_047622205.1 Paraglaciecola sp. | reverse complement strand
ACGTCGAAGCAGATACCCCGCTTTTGTGGGTTATCCGTGAACAACTTAATCTAGTCGGCACCAAATTTGGCTGCGGTATAGCTCAGTGCGGAGCCTGTACGGTGCATTTAAATGGTCAACCTATTCGCTCTTGTGTTACGCCGATATCGGCGGTAGCAGGGCAAGCTATTACCACAATAGAAGGTATCGCGGATGACAGCGGGAAGTTATCCAAAGTGCAACAAGCATGGATTGATGAACAAGTGCCACAATGTGGATATTGTCAGTCTGGCCAAATTATGTCTGCTGTTGCATTGCTTGAAAACAATCCCAATCCTTCTGACAGTGATATTGACGCCGCAATGAGCGGTAATGTTTGTCGTTGCGGCATGTACGGCCGGATCAAAAAAGCAATCAAAAACGCTGCGTCAGTTTAACAATTTCAAGGGGAAACAATATGAGTAAAATGACGCGAAGAGCTTTCTTAACCGCGGGCCTGATTGTTGGCGGTGGACTCATTGTCGGGGTTGCTATTCGTCCGGGTCATCGCACGCCCAAGTTAGCGAAATTTATGCAGCATGACGATGAAGTACTGGTCAATGCATGGGTGAAGTTACTACCTGACAACAGTGTTACAGTGATTGTGTCTCATGCAGAAATGGGACAGGGGGCGCAATCAGCGCTCGCTATAATGTTGGCCGATGAAATGGACGTAGACTGGGACTCAGTCAGAATAGAAGAAGCCCCCGCCCATGATGAATATGCCAACTTTCATATGGCCAGAGAGTTTTTATTACCGGGGAAAATGCCCGGTATCGTCAATCAAACCATTAATGGTGTTTTCCTGACAATCTCTAAATCAATCGCGCTGCAAGTTACAGGCGGAAGTTTTTCTATAAGATCAACCGGTGAGCGCGGTATGCGAGTAGCCGGTGCTGCTGCAAAAGACTTATTAGTCCAAGCTGCGGCGCAAGAATGGCAAGTGGCGGCAACTGAAATCAGAGCTGAAAAAAGCGTTTTGTATCATGATGCAACTAACCGCAAAGCACCCTATATTAAATTCGCCAAAACGGCTGCAGAGCAACAGGGTCCTGAATTCCCAACCTTAAAAACACCACAACAATTTACTCTGATGGGCAATGAAGAAATTCAGCGTCTGGATATCCCTGAAAAAGTGGATGGCACTGCCAAATTTGGAATTGATGTGGTGTTACCCGGCATGAAATACGCAACGGTTAAAACTTCTCCGGTTTTTGGGAGCACAGTTGAGTCAGTAGACTCATCCGCGGCTGAAAAAATGAAAGGCGTGGTCAAGGTGGTTAATCTTGGCGATGGTGTGGGTGTTATTGCGGATAGTTATTGGCAAGCCAAAAAAGCTATCGCCGCAGTTACAGTGACTTATTCAGCTAGTGAATGGGATAACACAAGTTCTGAAACCATCATGGCGAAATTTCGAACAGACATGGACAAAGCGGTCACCAACGGCGATGAAGAAACTGATTTTTCTGAGGGTGATGCTCGTAAAGTTATCGAGTCAGCCGCTAACGTTGTCACCGCTGAATATAGCGTACCTTATTTAGCGCACATCACGATGGAGCCGATGAATAGCACTGCTTTGGTTCAAGATGGCAAAGTTGAAGTGTGGGGTGGTACGCAAAACCCATTAGGGATTAAAGCCGCGATAGCAGAGCATTTAGACACGGATGCTGAAAACGTAGTGGTCAACAATGTATACCTTGGTGGAGGATTTGGGCGTAGAGCAAAGACAGATTACTCAATTCAGGCGGTAAAACTGGCGAATGCTTTGCCCGGAGTTCCGGTCAAAATGATTTGGTCCCGGGAGGAAGATGTGCAACACGACTTTTATCGCCCTGCGATTGTCAGCCGATTTAAGGCTGCGTTAGGTGATTCCGGTTTGCCCACTGCTTGGGAAAATCAATATGTTGATAAACATGAGCCTAAAGAAGCGCCTTATATTCCTTATCAGGTGGATAATCAATTTGTACATTATATTGAAAGCCCAACCCATATACCTTTTGGCGCTTGGCGTAGTGTTGACCATTCCCAACATGCGTTTTTTACCGAATCTTTCATAGATGAACTCGCTCATGAAGCTAACCAAGATGCGTTTCAGTATCGCCGTAAACTGTTGCAGTCAGAGCCACGTTATCTGAAGGTACTTGATGCCGTTGCAAAAATGTCAGACTGGGAGCGCAAATTACCGCAAGGATGGGGCAGGGGAATTGCCATTCATGGTTCATTTAATAGCATTGTTGCCGAAGTGGTCGAAGTCGACATGTCTAGCGGCTCACTAATAGTGGACAAGGTGTATTGTGTTGCAGATGCAGGCTTCGCTTATTGCCCGAATGCGTTTAGAGCACAAATGGAAAGCGGTATTATATTTGGTTTATCTGCCGCGCTACATGGCGAAATCACCATTAAAAATGGTGCAGTCATGCAAAGTAACCTGCATGACTATCAAATGGTGAGAATGAACACTGCACCAGACATTCATGTTGAAATCATCAACAGTGGCGAAAAAACCGGTGGCGCGGGTGAACCAGGCACTCCGCCGATAGCACCGGCGTTAACCAACGCCATATTCGCTGCAACGGGAAATCGAATTCGACAACTACCCGTAAAAGTGGGCTGAGTCCCCCGCGCTTTTTAAAGCGTGATAGCAATTAAGCAACACTAAAAACACTTAATTTGTCCTTTGCTAAATTAAGTGTTTTTTTATGTCTGAAAACGCCAATTAGATTCGAGATATAAAAATTTCATGAACAAACATGTCACAGTGAAATGGAATTACCACATAGTTTAGGCTTAGATTCTAATATGAAGTGAAAAATTTTAGCCATCTATCTTCAGAGGTTAGTTCAGATTAATTAATGTTTTACAGTGTAATATAATAATAACTTCGACAACCATCCAACTCACTCTGGCAGAGCAAGACAAGCGACTACCGCGTTACGTTGAACACGAGTTTGATGCGTTTTTACGCTGTGGTCGCCTTTAGTTGCAAGCATCGCAAATTTTGTCCAAGTTGTGGAGCCCGCTGAATGCTCGAAAGTGCCGCGCTATTAGTCGGTGATGTACAACGTGACTATTAGATCCGCCAATGGGTATTGAGTCTGCCCATTCCACTTCGCTTATTACTGGCGCGTTATCCCCGTGAATTAAGTAAAGTGATGAGCATCGCGCATCGGGCGATTTGAAGCTATATTTTTTAAAATGCAGGCTTTGCTAATAAACACGCTAAAACAGGGGCTTTAATATTAAAAGGTATAAGCTAGTTAAGATGGTTTTGTCGATATTCCCCAGGGGTTTGATTAGTCCAGCGCTTAAACGCCCGATTGAAATTGCTTAGGTCGGAGAAGCCAATCAGGTAGCTCACTTCTCCTAAGCTTAAATGGGCTTGTTTTAAATAGCCTTGCGCGAGGTGTTTACGAGTATCTTCAAGAATTTTTTTGTAATTACTGCCTTTATCCTTAAGTTTCCTCTGCATGTTACGCAAACTCATGCCCAATTTTTTGGCTACAGCAGACTGAAGCGGCGTGCCGAGTGGTAAGGTTTCACAGATTTTAGAACGGACCTGTTGAATTAAATCATTTTTGTCAACACGTGATAAAAATTCATTTAGTAATTTTTCGTGAGTTTGGGTAATTAAGGGGTTGGCACCAATTAAGACTTTATTGGCAGCTTCTAAATCAATCTCTATGCCAGAGTGGGGTGTATTGAATTCAATCTCACAGTTAAAATAATCATCTAGAAATTGAGTGTCATAAACTGGCTTGTCGTAACATAGAAGAACCTTTTTGAGCTTGAGTTCGTTTCCTACAAGTGCCTTTGAAAAATTCACAATGGTACCCAAAAAAGCAATGGTTGACCCCAAACTTAACACCAGCCGATTTGTTTCTTCATAGCGATGTATTTTCATTTCAACAAATAAAGTATCGGCGTGCTCTTGAACATTCACCTCGCAGGTATTCGATACAATTCGTTTGTAATGTGCAATGCGATTAAGGGCATCATTTAATGTATTTGACGACATCATTGCGTAGCCCACAGCATGAAAGGTGCCGGGATGAAAAAAATTGGCAATCGTTATCGCAAAATCATGAGTGTTGAGTTGTTCGTTACAATAGTCAATTAACGCACAAAAACGGCTATGGGCGATTCTTGATTCTTGGTCTTTCAATACTTTTTCATCAATATTACAAGCTTTCATAGCCACTGAAACATCGATGTTCTTGGCTTCACAGGCCCGACTGAAAGGAATCATCCAGCCGCTTATTGTGGAATATATATTGCTCATTTAGTGCCATATCTTCTTGATTATCTAAATCATCTTAATTGCTTTGCGTGAAATGACAATAGAATGGCACCGATATGACTTATCAAATGTCACAAACCTAATACAATAATCAACTCTTTAAGCATTTTAATGGAATTACTCATGGACAAACTATTCAGCATGCTCGAAACGCCTAGCTTACTGCTAGGTCGCGCGCTTTTAGGTATTTACTTTATTTTACCAGGGCTGCGAAAAATTTCGGAGTATGAAATGATGACTCAATTAATGGATAAACATGAGGTACCGTTTATTCAAGTGCTGTTACCCTTGACCATTTTGTTACAGGTAGCGCTTGGTATTTTGCTTATTGTTGGCTTTAAAGCCAAGTATGCGGCTTTTTTACTAGCAGGATTAACCCTTGTGATCAGTATTTTCATACATAATTTTTGGAATTTACCAGAGGGCGGAAATGTTCCGCATGAAACCCAAAACTTTTTCAAAAACATGGGGATAATGGCGGGTTTGTTGGTGTTATCTGCAAGGGGGAGCGCTCAGTTTAGTGTAGATACTTGGCTGCAAAAACGTAAAAAAGTGGCCTAGTTCAACAGTTATTATGTAGAAGTCCTAGTCATTCTCAGACCTCTTTATCACTAAACCATACCATTCAAAACATATTGGGAAAACATCATTTCATGAATAACAAGTCAACTAAAGCCATGCGTATTTGCGCATGGATAATGGTCGCACCAATATTACTATTTTTACTTATGGCCGGTGTTACCAAAGTCTTGGGCATCAATCCCTTGGAAGAGGTCGAATTCATGAGTGGATGGGTGTTTTGGATTGGCTTGGGCGAACTAACGGCTGGAATTCTATTCGCCATCCCCCGAACTAGTATACTCGGTGCACTAGCACTCAGCGCCCACTTAGGCGGCGTGATTTTATTTCACATTATTCGCGGTGAAGACTTATTTGGCCCAGATATTTTTACCAGCTTCTGGTTTCAATCGTTAATGTTAGCTTTGGTCTGGTTAGTGACAGTATTGAGGTATCCCGGGATCCTTTATAATTTCGAGGATAAATAAATTATTGATTCGTTCAATTAGTTAGCTAGGCAACTAAACGGTAATAAAATCCTTTTATTCGCCAATGAGAAGAGTAAACAGGACCGCCATGATAATGTTCTAATTTTACCTGCTATTTGGAATGTTACTGAGACTTCTTAGTAATATTCTAATTCAAATTGGGGAAGTATTTACATCTATTGACTTGAAAGAAACTAA
>JBLHNW010000286.1:0-5560 GCA_047622205.1 Paraglaciecola sp. | reverse complement strand
CTAAACGTAGGGTATTAACCGAAAAGCTATTTTTACTGCGCTGTTTAATTACCCATAGAAGTGCACAGAAAAAACTAAAAAAGACACATGATAATAAGATCAAAGCAAGTTTGAACATGGGAGCAGAACTAAACCAAAAAGCGCTCACTAGCAACAATGAACCGAGGCCGAGCCCAGATAAAGTCAGTATTGAAACTGGCTGCACGTAAGGCAGAGACTTACCCGCAAGTACCGGTAATAATTGCAGTATAGCCCCACACATGATCATAGAGATCACGCCAATAACAATCGCGTGAGTCAATGCTAGCGTAGCGGGATGCCAGCGGCTTAACCATAATGACTCTCCTGCCATCACAATAATGAATGCGCTTACAAACGCAAACAGCGTTGCCACTAAAAAAAATCGCATAGGCACTGAAAACGGCGGTATCTTATCAAAATCTAAACCAGCAAGATTCATCCGTTCTCCAACCCTAACAGGGCTTGTATCATATCGGCATCGGATTTAAAGGCAATCGTAATCAAAAATTCGGCTTCGCTGCTAAATTCTGCGTTTTGACTATCTGCGTTTTGACTACTAGCGCACTGAAGAAAATAGACAAATCCCATCTCATCGAGTTTTTGATATAAAGGAACAGGATCTTTGCGGTGACTCACTGTAAGGTATTGCCCCTGTTTAAGTTGGCCCAACGCCATCAAAATTTGCCGCATCGGTTCAGGCGCTTCCAGGTTACTGACATTAATACTTATCTGTTTCAGTCGGGACATCTGTATACCTTTTTAAAACTCAGAGACATCCTTCAACACCTTCGCAGGGTCTGCAAGGTGAGCTTGAGTCATAGGATAAAGCATCTGTTCTTCTTTCATATTATGTTGCTGCATCAGGATCATTAAGGTTTCAGATAACCCCAAAAACGCCTCATTATTTCGTTCCGATAAATGCAGCGTCATTTCGCCAACAATTTGCCTCATTTGACTGTGTTCAGCACGCATCACTTGAGTCGGCCCCATCGTCATGCCCGTTGCGTCCTCAAACGCAGGAAACAGCACCACCTCTTCTTGCTGAAAGTGGTGTTCAAGATCCACCGAGAAAATTTGCCAGTGTGTATCTGCCAGCGTCCATTTTTTGCCTGCTACTGCAGACTCAGTAGCAATAAAAGATTCATCGCAGTAGCGATGGCGTTCAGTCATATAACCTGGGATAGTATCCATAGGAGACCTCGAGATAAGTAACGGTAATAGCATGTTTTATAATACTACCGAGGAAAAACGATCCCGTAATTGATATATATCTATTCGCAATAAAAAGCTTCACCGCGATCCGCTTTTATTCGATCAACAGCAGGAATGTCCAATTCAACGAATGCTCACGCAACCGCTTAGCCAGGAAACTAAATAATCAACGCTAGAATCAAACAATAAGTGCATGATTGACATTGTTAACCAATCGTATTTCTTTGATAAGCAACAGTATGATTTTAGAGTTATAATTGTTAACATTGTTCGGTATACGCTCAAACCACTTCACGATGCAGAAATAATAATTAGGTTCAACCATTAAAAAGGATTTAATGTGGAAATTGAAATAACAGCAGATGGCATACTTCATATCGGCTCATTTATGGCTGTAACCATTGGTATCCTGGTGCTCTTCGTTGGGCGCCGGATCAACAGTATGTCGTCATTACTCAGAGAGCTGAGTATCCCCGAACCCGTCACTGGTGGGATCTTATTTTCACTGCTGTTTTTGCTTATCTATACGACCACCAGCATTCAGGTTGAGTTTAACTTAACTGCACGCAATATTTTGCTAGTGTATTTCTTTACGACCATAGGCATCAACGCCAATATCAAGGATCTGCTTAAGGGCGGTTTACCATTAATCATACTTTTAGCCATCACCATCGGCTATATGATCGTACAGAATCTCACTGGGATAGGTATTGCCAACATGTTTGGCCTCGACTCCGCCGTTGGTTTACTGGGGGGCAGTGTTTCACTGATTGGTGGTCATGGCACCGCCATCGCTTGGGCACCAAAGATAGCAGAACAATTTGGTGTTGAGAGCGCAATGGAAATAGGTATTGCCAGTGCCACTTTCGGCCTTATCCTTGCCAGTTTAATGGGCGGCCCTATCGCCAAGTTTCTGATTAGCCGTTACCAGTTAACCCCCAATGAAGAACAGCAATTAGACGTTGGTATAGCCAAAGATAAACAACAAAGTGGCATCACAGGTTATGCCTTTCTCGATGCAGTCTTTGCCATTCATATGTGCGTGATCGTGGGCGTTATACTCAATACAGCGGTCGAAGAGATGGGTCTGCAACTGCCATTATTTGTTACTTGTTTATTTGCTGGTATCGTCATTACCAATATAATCCCAGATTCGTTTCCGCGCATAACCGGTACTAAGTGGCCGTCACGACAGCCAGCAATCGCTTTAATTGCCGAGATCTCACTCGGTACATTTTTAGCTATGTCACTAATGAGTATGCAGTTATGGACACTCGTTGACCTGGCTGGCCCTATCATGGCTATTTTGGCCGCTCAGTTTATTGTTGCCATCATCGTCAATTTGTTTGTTGTTTTCCCACTGATGGGGAAAAACTATGATGCCGCAGTGATCTGTTCTGGCTTTGGCGGTATTTCTCTCGGCTCAACGCCAACTGCAATGGCCAACATGTCCGCCGTATCGCAACGTTACGGCAACTCACACCAGGCATTTATTATCGTGCCGTTGGTTTGTGCTTTCTTTATCGATTTAGTAAATGCGGTAATGATCCCCTATTTCTTAGCCAATTTTTAACGGGTTTTACCCATTCAAAGATTAGTATAAGAGAGTGGTTCGTTACACTCTCTCATATTAATTTCCTTTTTAATTTGTCCTTTTATCAGCCTTTTTCTCCGCAGCAATTAACGCCACAACACCAGTATACAGATCTTGCACACATTGCACTTCCGTCACACCAAGTCGCCTGCGATTACTGATATCATATACATCCCCTTCACAGTCTGAATGCTCGCCATGGATGCCTCTTATCTGTAAATAGTGTTGCTCGACAATGGCGTTAAGTTGAGTCATGTCCTTTGCCAAATACGGTAGTTTGATGTGTACGCTCGCCCGCATAGCGGTGCCTAAATTGGTTGGGCAGCTGCAGATATAACCCAGTCGTGGATTAAACGCAAAAGTTAAACGTTGCTCCAATTCTGTCAGCGCCAGAGTCAAGCGCTCAAAGACCTGCCTGATATTGCCACCCGCCTGCATAGAGATAATTCTTAATTGATCTTCTTCATTCACCCAGACCAAAAACGTCTTTTCGTCATTATGATAAATACCTCGGCCTGCTGGCCAGTCTCTATTCAAACCAGCAGCCTCGAAGAACCGGTCCCCTGCTTTAAATAAGAAATGATCATTAATCAATTGGCTCTGCACGGTTGCATTCATCCCAGTTAAAGGGTAGTAACTGCCTGCTAATGGACTGGATAATGCATTTAAAGCAGTAACGATACACGCCTCAACCTGATCTCTCTGCGCTTTGGATATTGCAGGCCCTAATGGCATTCCCTCAAGGTTGCGCCCAACTCTGATACGGGTTGAAATGATGTATTGGTTACGGGGATCAGGATCACGGGCATTAATCCTTGCTGGATTAAGTTCAGTTTCATGCAGTTCGTTATGAGACAAACCATGGTATTGCTTAATAATAGGGTCAAACAAGGGGGCAAAACAAGTATAAGACTGCTCGTCTCCGGCATACACGCCTATGCCACTATCAGGGTTTTTCAAACCTGAATTAATCGCATTTTTAAGGCTGAAACCATGCTCAGTAACCACATATTTGAGCTGTTCAAACACGTCTTTGGTTAAATTTTTTGCCATTAACGACTTATATTCGGCAGTAAAGTCTGGATACTCCATAAGATCCCATTATTAATCCATTAAATAACGATACCCAAACTACAATTAAAATAACAAAATTACTAGTGACAAAAACGAGGTTCTACAGAGCCTGAGTGAATAAGGCTCTGGGAATATTGCAGGAATCTATAAAACACAGTGCTCAGCACTAATAAGCATTCTGTCCAACAAAACCTTTAAAAATAGTGAGGAAAATGATTTTAATATCCAACCATAACGACCAATTTTTAATATAGTGCAGATCAAACTCGATGCGTTTCTCCATCTTCTCTAACGTATCAGTTTCACCACGCCAGCCACTAATCTGCGCCCAACCCGTGATGCCTGGTTTCACCTGATGCCGCAACATATAAAATTGCACCTTTCTCCGATACTCTTCATTGTGAGCAACAGCATGAGGCCGCGGGCCAACAACAGACATATCACCTTTAAGAACATTGAAAAACTGTGGTAACTCATCGAGAGATGTACGCCGTAGGAAACGGCCTAACGCGGTGATCCGACTATCATTCTTGGTCGCTTGAATAACATCCCCCTTCCCGCTATCCATCACAGTCATCGTTCGGAACTTCCAAACAAGAATGTCATCTCCGCGTAGACCGTAGCGGTGTTGTTTAAACAGGACAGGGCCTTTTGAGGTAAGTTTAATCGCGACAGAAATCACCATCAACATTGGCGTGATAAGCACTAAAATACAAATACTTACAAGCAAATCTAGAGTGCGTTTCAACCACAATTTAGTTCCCAGGTAAGGGGATTCAAATATGCTCAGGGTATCGATATTACCAACATGGGTGATACGTGCATGCACCAAGCTTGACATCAGGATATCTGGCACAATATGCACATCTGCCGTGGTATCGCCAAGTAAGGTGATAATTTTCGAGACTCTGTGCTCAGCCATCAAGGGCAAGGCAATATATAAAACATCGATTTCACCACGCTGGGCGCTTTCGATCGCTTTTTCTACGTTATTCAAAACAACCAAATCTCGGTAAGTCCGAGATTGCTTCCTGTCATCAAAAAAACCCACAAACTGGAAACCCAATTCATCATTTTTCATCATTTCATTGTACAATTCCGATCCTGCGCGAGTCGCACCAATAATACCTACTTTTTTCAGGTTAATGCCCAACTTACGACGCGCAACTTTAAATTGATGACTAATCACCCGAGACATAAAACAAAACAGTAATGTTAAAACAGACCAAATTCCGACAACCATACGTGATATTTGCTCTGAATACTTAAACATAAAGCTAAGCACTAACAACACCATAAACGCAACAATTAGAGACCCCCAAACTGTAAGCGTCATACGATTAAATGAACCTACCCGCCAGGATTGGTATAACTCCAACGCCTCTGCCACATATAAGAAAACGACAGAAACAATCAGTACCATAATTAAATGGTCCTTAGAAAAAGTAGTGTCATAAATGACAGTAGCGAGAAATAAAGCAAAAATGATACTAACTAGGTCAATTAATCGATATAAAAAGGAGTAAGTGTTGGAGCTGTGCTTGAACTTTTTAAATGATTTCACTCTTTGATATCCTTATCAAAATGAAACTTTATCAATGTACTTTTGATATAAGCGCTTAGAAACACCAATAAGGTTATTTTAAAGACATTATTTAG
>JBLHNW010000285.1:0-5562 GCA_047622205.1 Paraglaciecola sp. | reverse complement strand
CCAACTGTATTTCCTGCATCATTTAGGCTTCGAACATTGGTATTCGTGCTAAATGAATACAAATTCGTTTCAGCAGAAATCTGGTCGTAACCTGGAATAAACTGTATTGTGTTTTCATCTGCCAGATAACTATGATTCGAAGATATTTGCTGAAAAAGCTGATTTATAACTGATGCGTTAGCTGAAGATATAAAGGCAAACAATAAGGCATAATCTATATCATTTATATCTCCAGACATAGCTGCATCAATGTCTGTTAAATTTTCTACAATTACTTCTGCTTCAAAATCTATCAAAGAAACATCTATGGGCGGGTTATATGGGGTTTGCACATTTACCGTCACTTTTCCTTCGGCATTAATTGCCGTTGGAAACGTCGCCGCACCTATTTCATCGAAGGGAAGTTCAACTACTTGATACTGCGCACTGTGTGCCACAGATACTGCTAATAATGAAAGTGATAATGTGGCTGCTAGCCTAGTTTTATTCATTTAAAATCCTGCTTACTGCTGTTTTTAATTTTCGAGCATACTTTCAAGTTCATCCCATCTAGCATAAGCTTTTGTAAGCGTTTTTTCCGCTTTAGCTAATTCTGCGAGTTGTGAGGACGTTGTAGATGCGTCTTGTTTAAAAAATTCTGGGTTATTTACGAGTTGTTGTTTATCTTCAAGTTTTTTTTCTAATTTAGTTATTTTCACTGGCAAAGATTCTAATTCATGCTGAAGCTTAAACGACAACTTCTTATCTTTGCTGGCAGACGGTTTGGCTTTAGGACTACCAGAAATCTGTTTAGTTTCAGCTTTTGTTTTATTTTCAGCAGCTTGTTGTGAATACCAATCAAAGATATCCTTATATCCCCCAACAAATTCGCTGATTACGCCGTTTCCTTCAAAAAACAAACTTGAACTAACGACATTGTCTACAAACTCCCTATCATGGCTAACTAAAATAAGTGTACCTTTATAATTACCCAAAATATCTTCTAATAATTCAAGCGTTTCAACGTCCAAATCATTAGTTGGCTCATCCAAAATTAGTAGGTTATTGGGAATAAGCATAAGTTTAGCCAATAGCAGTCTATTCTTTTCTCCGCCGGATAAAGAACTAACGGGCACATTCACCCTTTCTGGGGTAAACAAATAGTCCTGAAGGTAGCTGATAACGTGTTTTGATACTCCGTTTATCATCACTTCACGCCTACCATCGGCTATTGCATCTATAACCTTCTGATTGACGTCCAGTTGAGTCCTATGCTGGTCAAAGTAAGCTATTTCCAATTTGGTACCACAACGCACTGAGCCCGCACTAGGCTCAAGCTTTTCCAACAACAACTTGATCAACGTGGTCTTGCCACAACCATTTGGGCCTATAAGTGCCAGCTTCTCACCACGATAAATGGACAGATCTAGGTCTTTCACGATGAGTTTATCAGTAATGCTATAAGTTAACTGTTCTGCTTCAAAAATTAACTTGCCTGAATTCTGAGTTTTACCCACGGTAACGATTGCCCTGCCCTGAACATTTTGTCTCGCGGAACGTTCCAGGCGCAGTGCTTCAAGTGCTCGCACACGACCTTCATTACGTGTTCTCCTTGCTTTGACTCCTTGCCGAATCCAGGTTTCTTCCTGACTCAGTTTTTTGTCAAACAAAGCATTCTGAGTTTCTTCAACTTCCAAATCATGAGCTTTTTTATCGAGATATTCTTGATAGTTACCAGGATAACTAACCAAATTACCTCGATCCAAATCGACAATACGGGTCGCAACATTGCGAATAAATGCCCGATCATGGCTAACGAATACAACCGCCCCCTGATAATCCAAGACCGTTTTTTCCAGCCACTTTATCATATCGATGTCTAAGTGGTTGGTAGGTTCATCTAACAAAAGAATATCCGGCTGGTTAGCCAAAGCCCGGGCTAAAGCTGCTTTACGACGCCATCCTCCAGATAAAGAGGATAATTGCTGGTCAGGATCCAATTGCAACTGAGTCAATACCTGCATAATTTTTTGTTCAAACTGCCAGGCGTTGTGATGATCTAACTGTTGTTGTAGCTTCTCCAGTTTATTTAGCTGTTCTTCACTATGATCAGTGGCAATTACATGAGTCTGATGAAAATAGGCTTTTAGTATTTCACCCACCTCAGCCATTCCTTCAGCAACATAATCAAATAAACTGCTATCTACACTTATTGGGGGATCTTGGGGTAAACGCGACACTTTCACCTGGCTGCCGATAAGTCTTTGCCCATCATCAAGAATCAGCTCTCCGGCCATAATTTTAAGCAAGGTTGATTTGCCACAGCCATTTCGGCCAACTAAACAAACTCTTTCACCTGGATGGATCACCAACTCTACACCGCTTAATAACGGCGGGTGACCAAAGATAATACTGGCATTTTTTAATTGTAATAAACTCAAGATAAAAACTCTGTTAATTGATTCTGGTCAAACGGCCATCCAAGTTCTCTACCATTATCCCCGCGTTTTAAAACTGGTATACGCGCGGCGTATAAA
The DNA here is from genome assembly GCA_047622205.1 of Paraglaciecola sp. GTDB lineage: Bacteria > Pseudomonadota > Gammaproteobacteria > Enterobacterales > Alteromonadaceae > Paraglaciecola. Next base: position 3,046 of record JBLHNW010000285.1, on the reverse strand, counting down.
TGATAAATTTCAGGACTGGATGTAACGTCAATTTTTCGTAGTTGCGCGTACCATAAAGGTGTACTTTGTAGTACAAGTTGTTCTGCATCTTCACACAAACAGCATGTCTTGCCTGAAAACAATGTTAATCCCTTTGTCATTAAACGAATCTCATATTCTTAATCAAGAGACAGTAACCAACAATGATGGATCTTAGGGTTACGTTTAAAGTCTTCCGGTAAAGTAAGCTGGCTAATATTTTTAATGCCTAATCCCAGCGCCGATATTCCTGTTTCATCCAATTTGAATTGGCGAAAATTATTGGAAAACATTATCGTCCCACCTGGACGTAAACACTGTATTGCATCGCTCAGCAATTTAAGGTGATCACGCTGCACGTCCCAGGTTGAATCCATACGTTTAGAATTTGAAAATGAAGGTGGATCGACAAACATGAAATCGTATTTCTGCCCGTGACGAGCCAACCACGTCAAACAATCCGCTTGGACAAATTCGTAAGCTCCATGCAAATTATTTAATCGAAAATTTTCTTTTGCCCAATCAATATAGGTATTGGACATATCCACCGTGGTAACAGATTTAGCACCTCCTAACGCAGCATGTACCGAAACACTCCCAGTATAGGCAAACAAATTCAAGACATCCTTGCCCTTCGACATTTGTTGCACCATTTGCCGGGTAATTCGGTGATCTAAAAATAAGCCGGTATCCAAATAATCTCGTAAATTAACCTTAAACTTAGCGCCATTCTCATAGACTTCGACGGTTTGCTGGTGTTGTGCAACCTTCTGGTACTGGGTAGTACCTTTTTTCTGCTCTCTGACTTTCAGTATTATATTGTCGGCTGGCACATCAATTATCTGCGGAAGGGTCAATAGCACTTCGTGTAAACGGCGTTTAGCCTTATGTTCGGGCACATCTTTTGGTGCAGCATATTCCTGTACGACCAACCAGTCCCCATAACGGTCAATTGCAATATTATATTCAGGCAGATCAGCATCATAAATACGATAACAATTGGTATTTTGGTTTTTTAGCCAGGTGTTAACACGTTTCAAATTTTTACTCAGACGGTTAGCAAAATCATTTGACTGAGGTTTCTGCTCCCGTATATGACAGTTGCTTTCGTCTAACTCAAAATTAACTAACTGGCATTCTAGTTTGCCGTTCATTAATTTGTATTCACGTTTTGCCACTAACTTCATTTGTCGTAATAAATCACGATTGGACGTGAGTAACGATAGACGCCAGCCCTGAAAATTTTGTTTTAAATGCTTCCCCCAACTTTGAAAAAGAGGCAATAAGGCAGTTAATTCACTCAGGCGCTCACCATAAGGAGGGTTAGACACGATAAACCCAGGATTAGTAGAAGTTTTACTCTGCAACTTTGTAGCATCAATACTACTAAATTCAATCAAGTTAAAAATACCTGCGACATCGGCATTTTCTTTCGCCATTGCAATCATTCGGTGATCAATATCATTGGCAACAATTAAACACTCAGGTTTAATTCTTTGTGATTCTGCTTGTTCTACCAAACTCTGCCAGGTGTTTTGCTCATGTTGTTGCCACTGCTTGAATCCCCAATCCGTTCGTTGCAAGCCCGGCGCAATATTGGCGGCCATCAACGCAGCTTCGATAACGATGGTTCCAGAACCACACATAGGATCAACTAACTCTTGAGATTGATTGTCAGTCCAACCACTACGAACCAGCATCGCACAGGCTATATGCTCTTTAAGGGGAGCGGGACCAGTTTTTACCCGATACTGCCGTTGATGCAGACTATGTCCGGTCAAATCCAGATAGAGACCAAAATTGTGATTCCACAAGCGACCCTGTATACGAATATCCGGCTCGATTTTGCTTACTGAAGGGCGAGAATCAAATAATGCATTGAACTGGTCAACAATAGCATCCTTTATTTTTAAGGCGCCAAATTGACTATTGTTAATGGCGTGATTAGTGCCTCTAAAATCTACTGCAAATGTATTTTCTAACTTGAAATGACTTGACCAGTTGACTGTACTGGCAATTTTATACAGATCATCTGCTGTGTCTACTTCACCATCAGCAAGTTTAAGGAAAACCCTATTCGCCAGTCTGGACCATAAACACACCCGGTATGCCTGATCCAGTTCAGCGGTAAAAATAACCTGACCCGGTTTACTTTTTAGCGCAACATCAGGACAAATTTTGGCGATTTCTTTGGCCAAAAGCTCATCTAAACCTTTTGCTGTTGTAACTAAAAATTCAAACATAAACCTACCCGTTATTTTCATCGGGCGCGATTATACGGTAAATACATTGCGACCGCATGACTAATCCAGCAACGAACAGTTAATTTATTTTATCGGACATTAAAAAATGACGAGTGTCTAAGCGGTTTTAAGTATTGAGGTTTTAGCAATATATGGTACTAACCTGTCTGCCATGACTTTAATGAGTTGAAATTGCTTTAGGGATTTTGTTTCATTCAACTGCAGCCCGGCTGATATCAACATACATGTTACGGTTGAATATTCCTGTTCCAATACCAGCACCAAACCTTCACCAAATTTGCTTTCCAATAAAGCTAGTTTTTTATATACACCAAAATTGTCTTGTACTTCAAAATACCAACTTTTAGGCGACATGGGCTTGTGAAAAGCTAAGGCCGCGCAAGCATTGAGTAATAGCTGTGTTGTCTGAGCGTCAGATAGCGCAATACTACTTTCTTCGAGTTTATCAGCCAAATGTAAGTAACACTCAGAATCTGCCAGGCTAAATAAACGCGATTTATGGGGTGTATTAACTAGCTTATCTAGATTAAAGGCGGTCGTAAATTCAAATTCATCGCCCAGGGAGATACATAGCGTATGTTGCTGTGTATACCAATACCAATCCGTTTTGGGCTGTAGCATAAGAAATAATCTAGGCTTGTTTGAAAGCCGTTACGCTATCACAGCCTTGCGCCAAATAGTTGTAATTTCTAATAATTTTTAGAGCTAAAAAGAAATGATCCCAGGTTGATCATTATAATCCATCAACGATCTCTTTGATCAAT
>JBLHNW010000284.1:0-5569 GCA_047622205.1 Paraglaciecola sp. | reverse complement strand
CTTCCTATAAGCGCCTGGCAAGCTATGTTGAGCAAACACTTGGCTGCTTGGGCAGTACTTGGACTATCTTTACTGCTAACCTTTCCTTTATGGCTAACCGTTAATTTTCTAGGTTCTCCGGACAATGGCATTATTATGGCTGCATATTTGGGTAGCTGGTTAATGGCAGGTGCATTTTTAGCAATAGGACTGTGTATGTCTGCATTAACAAAAAATCAGGTGATCGCTTTTATATTAGCCGTTGTAGTGTGTTTCCTCTTTGTACTCAGCGGCAGTAGTATCGTATTGGATGCGTTTAAGTCTTGGGCACCAAATATTGTAATTGATACCATTGCCTCATTTAGTTTCCTAACTCATTTTGAAGCCATGGCAAAAGGTGTCATTGCTCTAAACGATGTTGGGTATTTCCTGCTAGTAACTGCAGTTTGGTTATATTCGGGCCTCCTTATCATAGAACAAAAGAAGGCTGATTGATTATGACCAATAGATTATCAACACCCTTAACTATGGCCCTAATTTTAATAGTGTTTTTCGCCATGGTTTTGCTTAATAATCAATTTCTTGCATCGTTTCGTATAGATTTGACAGAAAATCAGGTTTATTCACTTTCACAGGGAAGTAAGAAGATATTAGCTGACATCGATGAACCGATAAATTTAACATTTTTCTTCTCTGATAAAGGTTCAAAAAACATGACCGGTTTGCGAAATTATGCTAATCGGGTTGAGAGCCTACTGGAGGAATATGCAAGTTTTGCAGAAGGTAACATCAATTTGCAACTTACTGATCCTGAAGCGTTTTCAGAACAGGAGGACCTGGCTAATCAGTATGGACTTACGGGGGCCAACATTGGCGTTGCCGGTGAATCGATATACATGGGTTTAGCGGCATCTAACGCTCTGGGCGATCAAAAAACAATCGCTTTTTTTGACCCGCAACAAGAAAGTTTTCTTGAGTATGAAATCAGCAAATTGATTTTTCAATTATCTAATCCTAAACCAGTGAAAATAACCCTGTTAACAGATTTGCCGATAAGCGGCGGGCAAAACCCCATGACTGGTCAGGCGGATCCGGCATGGACGTTTTATTCCCAATTAGAACAACTATACCAAGTCGAAAATATAGCCAGTGATGCAGTCGAAGTGCCTGAAGAGACCGATGTGCTTATCCTGATACATCCAAAAGATTTGAATGAAAAGTTATTATTTTCAATCGACCAGTTTGTAATGCATGGAGGAAACTCACTGATCTTCGTCGACCCGCACAACGAGTCGGATCAGCTAGCGATGATGGCAGGAGCAGGCATGGGAGGCAACAGCTCCACTTTGGATCAACTTTTTACAGCTTGGGGAATACAATTTAACGAAAAAGAAGTGTTGCTGGATGCTATGGCAGGCTTAGATATTCGTACCCAAACTGGCGATGTAGCCAGACACTTCGGTTTTATTGGTTTGGGACCTGAACAGTTAGACCGCGATGATGTTACTACGTCTTCATTAGAGATTATTAATGGCGCATCATTTGGGACATTTACCAAAACGCCACGAACCAAGTCGAAATGGCTGCCGTTGTTGCGTTCTACAAAGAATGCCGACTTACTTGATGCGACGACTTATTCAATGACTCGTGATCCTAAAGAACTAGCATTGAAATATCAAAGTAGTAATCGTCAATATGTACTCGCCGCTAGAGTATCGGGTAAAGCAAATTCTGCTTTTGAACAGGTACCAGAAGGTCTGGAAGTTGAAAATTATGCGGGTTCTACAGATGCATTAAATGTGATTGTGGTGGGCGATACGGATATGCTGGCTGACCGATTCTGGGTACAGCAAGCCAACTTTTTTGGGCAAACGGTTTCTACTCCATTTGCCAATAATGGTGACTTCTTTACTAACGCAGTGGAAAATCTAGGTGGCAGCAATGCCCTCATCAGTATTCGCAGTCGTGGAACGTTTGCTCGCCCATTTAGTAAGGTTGATGAGTTAACTTTACAAGCAGAAAAGAAGTTTCGTGAGCAAGAACAGCTCCTACAGAAACAGCTGGAAGAAACTGAAATGCAGTTAAGCCAGATTCAAAGCCAGCAAGTTGAGGGGGGACCATTGGTTATTACCCCAGAACAACAACAGGCGGTTGACAATTTTATGGAACAAAAAATCCAGATCCGCAAAGCTCTGCGAGATGTGCGTCATCAACTCGATAAAGATATTGAAAGTTTGGGTAACTGGTTAAAACTAATTAACATTGCCCTGGCGCCGATTATGTTGGTACTGGTACTTATGTTATTTGCACGTGTGTTACGAAAAAAATCAAAAGTGCTGCCAGTAACGTCAGCGTAAGGGTATATATAATGAATAAACATATCATGGTGTTAAGCATTGTTGCTGTTTTTGGCATAGCCGCCGGTGTTTGGTTGCAATATCAAGATAGTGTTGTACCAGCACAGAAGGATTTTTTGTTTGCAGACTTGCTCGATAATGCAGCTCAAATTGAGCAAATCGAAGTAAGTAATAATAACGGCAATGTGTTCAACGCAAATCTGAATAAAGGTCTGTGGATGACGAAGGTAGATGATGTTGGTGGTAATTATCCGGCGCAGCTCGGGAAATTATCTGAATTACTAAAATCATTTACTACGGCGAGATTGATTGAGGCTAAAACAGCTAAACCCGCTAATTATCAATACCTTGGTTTACAGGGTGTAGATAAAACGGATAGTCTGGCCAGCTTAGTGACATTTAGGTCTAGAGAGAAAAGTTGGCAGGTTTTAGTGGGGAATCAGGCAAGTATTGGCAAGGGCAGCTATGTGCGCTTACCCGAAGACAAGCAATCTTGGTTAATTGATCAGAATATTGTCCTACCTACAGATCAACAAAGCTGGCTTAAACAACCGATTTTGCCCTTTGATGCTTCGTTTCTAGCAAAAATCTCTAGAAAAGATAAGCGAAGCTGGGTTATTGAGAAGAACTCAGAGGATGCTGATTATGTCTTAAGCGACATTCCTGTAAAACAGTCCTTGAAGTACGATAGTATTTTGTCTGCTTACGCAAATAACATCGCGACACTCAATTTTGAAGAGTTGCATAGCCGTCAAAACGATTTTTGGGACAAACTTGAGACCCAAGTTGAGCTTGAAATTGTCACCCTGGAGGGAATGGTGTTTAACCTTACAGTGGCAGAGCGGGACGACAAAGTATATGCCAAATTTAGAGCTGAAAATCAACAGACGTATTGGTTAGATTGGGTTTACCAGATTTCTTCATTTTCCGCTCAACAACTGAGTAAAACCAGGGATGATTTTCTTAGGGATGTGAACGAAAGTAGCTCTGAAAGTGCCAACTCTGCTGGCTCAAGTGATGAAGGTGAATCACCTCAGTAAATGATTTATATGCATCTGTATGCTGGCTGCTCATTTCGAAGCAGCATCAGTTATTCAAGAACGCGATTACTCAGTGAGTTTACGTAAGGCTGCTATGCCCATTTCCCTGGCTTTAACAATATTATTGTTAGGAATGTCTTCTGGAGATTTGTAATTGCGTAATACTCGTTCAATACTTGCCTCACGCAAAATGTGTAATATGGGGTAGGGCGCTCTATTGGTGAAGTTAGCCGGATCATCAGGGGCTTCACCATCAAAACAGTATTGTGGATGAAAGGTTGCCAATTGATACAATCCTGAATAGCCACTTTGTTCAAGTAAAGCTGTTGCTGCACCAGCAGTATTCAGATAATCCTCAAAATCCCCTAAACTGTCGACAAAAATGAGTAAGCTAGTTTCAATTTCCGGGTGTTTGTCAAGATAGTGTAATTCGTCTAAAAACGTTGTTATTGATGACGGCTCATTACTTTGTGAATGAATGACATAACGAATACTCCGGCGTTCATATTCTCGTTTGGCGAAGGGGCAAAAGTTGAGCCCGATAATTACCTTTTCAATCCATTGTTGGGTTAATGTCAACGGAGAGTCTAATTCGTTCATTGGCTAGAAACCCTCATCACAGCTATGAATGATATTTTACGTAAGCTTCTAGTGTGTTCTCGATTAAGCTAGCCACTGTCATAGGGCCAACGCCGCCTGGCACGGGCGTTATCCAGCCTGCCCGTTGCACTGCGCTAGTAAATTCCACATCGCCAGCAAGACTACCATCACCTTGGCGGTTAATTCCTACATCTATCACTATCGCGCCAGGTTTGATCCAGTCTCCAGGAATAAAGGAATTTTTTCCCACAGCAACAACTAATAAATCTGCGCGCTCAACATGGGACTGTAATGCCTGAGTGAATTTATGGCAACAGGTGACAGTGCAGCCTGCGAGGAGTAATTCCATAAACATTGGGCGGCCAACTATATTGGATGCCCCTACGACAACTGCATCAAGGCCCTTAATCGGACGTTTTGTCGACTCAATGAGGGTCATAATGCCTTTTGGTGTACAAGGGCGTAGCGCAGGGATACGTTGAGCCAAACGGCCAATATTGTAGGGGTGAAAGCCATCCACATCTTTATGTGGGTGAATACGTTCGAGAATCTGCTCTTTGTTCAAACCTGCGGGTAGTGGTAACTGCACCAGAATACCGTCGATTTCGGGGTCATCATTAAGGCGATCAATAATGTCTAACAAGGCTTGTTGCGTGGTGTTTGAAGGTAAATCATAAGATTTAGACACGAAGCCCACTTCGTCACAAGCTTTTCGCTTGTTTGCAACGTATACATGCGAAGCGGCATCATGGCCTACTAATACAACAGCTAATCCTGGTGCACGTTTACCAGCTGAGACAATTGACTCAACTTGAGTAGCAACATGGTGACGGACTTGTTTGGCAATCAACTTGCCGTCAATCTTTTGTGCGGGCATAAACGGAGCAACCTAAATATTGAATGTTGCTATTGTCACATAATGCTCTATGCCCAAGCAATTGAACTAGCGCATAATTATCATAAAATGTGGGTTTAGACTTTAGTCAGTAAGCCAGAGTAAGGAACAACACACAAAAAATGACATTCCCTTTTTCAAATATCGTAACGTCGCTCTGATTTCCATATATATACCAATACCACCCCAGTCGCTGTGAATCCGTCATCTTGATGTAACATGCTTATAAGCTGCTTTTCGGAGCATTTTTAAATCACCCCTAAGTGTGCATTCTTAAGAGACTTGGGTATCTATCCAAATAAGTGCTATTAGTTGTTGCCGATTGGTATGAATAAGAGGAATAATTGGAGCACGCTAGTCGTACATGAAACATGTGTTTTGAAATCACTTGGGTATATTCTGTGTATAGTGCCCTTTAACTTTGATTACTTATTTCCAATTTATTATTTTGAGACATTTATGAAAAAAATTCCCAATGAAAGTCAGTTATTAAAAAAAGCTCTGGTGGTTGGTGAAGCTTATGCCAAAAATCGTGGCTATCAGACTTTTTCTGCCACTGATTCGGCCAAAGAAAAAGTCGAGTGCATTTATCGTCTGTTGGTTAATGATAAAATGGTGACTCCATTGCCGACAGGCAAGGAGGATTTACTTAGCATGAAACATAAGTTAGCGATTTGGTTGCGTAACAAGCTACCCGA
>JBLHNW010000283.1:0-5570 GCA_047622205.1 Paraglaciecola sp. | reverse complement strand
TTGAGTCATGATCATGTCATGCTCTACATAGGCTCTGATAACCGACCATGGGAGAGCAGGAATGGGTTCGGGAGCTTTAAATGTCTTGTCACCGCTGGGCGATATTTTTATCTCTGTTTTTGGAGCTTCACGCACCACTTCTAAAATGGGTTCACCCTGTTCATTGATGTATAAGCGAAGTTCGTCACCAGGATAAATTAGATGGGGATTGGTAATATGTGTGTTGGTTCGCCACAATTGAGGCCACAACCAAGGTTGATATAAGTACAGGTTAGATATATCCCAAAGGGTGTCGCCTTTCTTAACTATATAAACTTCAGGGGCTGATTCTTTAATTTCGATTTGTTCAGCAAAACAAATTGTTGGTATCAAAACCAGCAATATCAAATATTTAAGTATCTTTTTAGTCATTTTACTTGCACACCTTAGCGCGACAACTGTTAAATTTTTCTTTCATATAGGCTAGAATACAGTCTGTTTTCAAGGGTTAAATAGTCAAACTCAAGTGATCGTATAGTAATTAATACTAACTTTGTCAGTAATTTATACTAATTAATCTAGAATTTGATTGTAGTAAACCATATACCAAACACTAAATCTTTAGCATTAACTGTAGTTGAATAAATAATGGCCATATTAGAAGTACTGAGTTTTCCCGATGAGCGACTACGCATTATCGCAAAACCAATAGATACAGTTGATAAGCAGATAAAAAGCTTAATCGATAACATGTTCGCGACTATGCGCGATGAAAATGGAATTGGCTTAGCGGCAACGCAGGTAAATGTGCACAAACGCCTCGTCGTTATGGACATTTCTGAGAATCAAGACGAGCCCAGGGTTTTTATTAATCCCGAGATTACGCATATGGAAGGCACCACCATCAGCGAGGAAGGTTGTTTATCGGTTCCTAACAATTACGCCCAAGTCGAAAGAGCTGAAAAAATCACCGTGACCGCTCTAGACAGAAATGGAGAAAGATTCACCTTGGATGCAGACGGACTTTTGGCCATTTGTATTCAACACGAACTTGATCACTTAAAAGGTAAACTATTTGTAGATTACCTTTCACCTCTAAAAAGACAGCGTATTCGCAGCAAACTTGAAAAAGAAGCTCGTCAAGCAGCCAGACTTTAAGGCCTCAAATTGACCTCCCCATTAAATATTGTTTTTGCCGGCACCCCGGATTTCGCTGCGGACCACCTACAAGCCCTTATTGACTCCCGGCACAATGTTGTAGCTGTGTATAGTCAACCAGACAGGCCTGCTGGACGAGGTAAAAAATTGCAGGCCAGTGCAGTTAAACAAACTGCTCTGGCTCATAATATTAGTGTTTTTCAACCAGAATCACTAAAAACACCAGAGGCCCAACAACAACTGGCAGATATCAGCGCAGATGTGATGATTGTGGTGGCCTATGGATTAATTCTTCCCCAAGCAATTTTGGACACTCCAAAGCACGGATGCCTGAATGTTCATGGCTCACTTCTACCTAAATGGCGGGGGGCAGCCCCAATCCAACGAGCAGTTTGGGCCGGCGACAAAGAAACTGGTATTACCGTCATGCAGATGGATAAAGGGCTGGACACCGGAGCCATGTTAATGAAAAAAGCTCTAGCCATAGAAGATATTGACAACAGTGCGTCCTTGTACCAAAAACTCGCGATTATAGGCCCTCAAGCCTTACTAGAGACCCTGGATAATTTGAACAACATTGAGCCTGAAAAACAACAAGACAACCTTGCAACATATGCTCATAAACTGACAAAGCAAGAAGCAAAAATGGATTGGCAACTAAGCGCGGCACAGTTGGTTCGTAATGTCAGGGCATTTAATCCCTGGCCAACGGCCCATTTTGAAGTTCATGAATCTGGGTTAAAAGTCTTGCAGGCCAAAGTAGTGACTCCAGCGGACACATTGCAAAACGCGGTTCCAGGACAAGTTTTGGCTGTTGATAAAAACGGGATTCTGGTTGCAACGTCAGATCAAGCTATACTTCTTGAGATAATTCAACTTCCGGGTAAAAAACCCTTGCCAGTCAAAGATATATTAAACGGCCGCGCCGACTGGTTTAACGTTGGAACGGTATTGCTATGAGTGACATCAAGTCGAGAACAGCAAATAATCTCCGTGCTGATGCGGCCAAAGTATTGGAGAAAATTTTGGAGCAAGGCATGTCGGCAAGAGAGTGCCTGCCTGCTGCCCAATTGAACTATTCCGAACAAGATAAAGCATGGTTGCAAGAAATGGTTTACGGGGTGTTGCGACAGTTACCTCTTCTGCAGTTTTGGCTGCGTTCATTGTTAGAAAAGCCACTTAAGAACCGATACAAAGTTGTCGAACTATTGATACTGTTAGGATTTTATCAATTGGCCTTTAGTCGCGTATCTACACATGCTGCGGTATCTGAAACCGTCAATGCCTGTAAGTCACTCAATGCCGTTGCAATGAAAGGCTTGGTTAACGCCATCTTGCGAAGTTTTATACGTCAGGAGTTACACAAAAATATACCCGATGATCAACAGATGGCCTCTGGATTACCCAAATGGCTGTACAAAAAACTTGGTGATTCTTACCCCGCAGAACTTTCCGATTTAGTCTCTTCCATGCAGATTAAAGCGCCTATTTGGTTACGCGTGAATAAATTACAGATCAGCCGTGAACAGTATACTGCAGAACTTGAATCACTGAATATTGAGTTTACCCTCGGCGCTGAACAGACTGAAGGTGTTATTTTGGCTAAAGGCAGGGATATTACGACACTACCAGGCTTCAAGCAGGGTTGGTTCGCAGTCCAGGATGGGGCTGCGCAACTAGCGGCAAAATTCCTTGCACCTCAACCTAAAGAGCGAGTGTTGGATTGTTGCGCTGCGCCAGGAGGTAAAACTTGCCATATACGTGAAGTTCAGGCGGATATTAGTACTCTTGTTGCCCTTGATATTGACCAACAACGACTAGCGCGCGTAAGTGAAAACTTACTTAGGTTAGGGCACCAAGCTGATTTGATAACAGGTGATGCCAGTGCGCCCGAAGACTGGTGGGATGGCAATCAGTTTGACAGAATTTTATTGGATGTCCCGTGTTCTGCAACTGGTATCATTCGACGCCATCCAGACATAAAATGGTTACGTAAAGCTGCAGATATTAATGTCCTGGTGAACCTACAAGCAAAAATACTAGATGCAATTTGGCCACTTTTAAAATCTGGCGGTACGCTACTTTATGCAACGTGCTCGATACTTCCCGAAGAAAACCATCAACAAATCAGTGCATTTTTGACACGCACGGCTGACGCGTTACTTGATGAAACGTTCGACAATGACAATCTTACACAGCCTGGCCGACAAATTTTGCCCGGGGAACGACAAATGGATGGTTTCTACTATGCCAGACTGCTAAAGTCATGAGGTGTCGCTCCATTAACCTTTACAGACCAATAAGTTAAAACGAACTTTCAATGAAAATTATCATCCTTGGTGCTGGACAAGTAGGTGCCACTCTTGCTGAGAATTTAGTCGGTGAAAAAAACGAGATCACCGTCATAGACTCAGATAATGAGACATTACGGCAACTACAAGATCGGCTTGATTTACAAGTGGTTCACGGTGTTGGCTCTCACCCAGATGTGCTTAAAAAAGCTGGGGCAGAAGACGCCGACATGCTCATTGCGGTCACAAACAGTGATGAAAGCAACATGATGGCCTGCCAAGTTGCCTACAGTTTGTTTAAAACTCCAACAAAAATCGCCCGAGTTCGTTCAGAACAATACATTATCTATCAGGAGCAGCTCTTCAAGCATCAGGATGTGCCGGTAGATCATCTTATTGCCCCTGAACAACTTGTCACCAAAGCGATCAAACGGCTGATTGATTACCCCGGAGCTTTGCAGGTTGTAGAATTTGCAGACGGTAAAGCCAGTTTGGTGGCGGTAAAAGCCTATTATGGCGGATTACTGGTCGGCCACGCCTTATCTACCTTGAAAGAGCATATTCCAAATGTCGATACTCGTGTAGCGGCCATTTATCGACGTGGTCGGCCGATACGACCACTAGGCACGACTATTATTGAAGCCGATGACGAAGTGTTTTTCATTGCCGCCACTAAACATATCCGTACGGTAATGAGTGAACTACAAAAACTAGAATCAAGTTACAAACGTATTATGATTGCGGGTGGCGGTCTGATTGGTGAAGGTTTAGCTAGAATGCTCGAGCACAATCACAACGTCAAATTAATAGAATTCAGCCAAGAACGGGCGAAATACTTATCCGCTCACCTTGATAAAACAATCGTTTTTTGTGGCGATGCCTCTGACCATGGACTCTTAACGGAAGAAAACGTCGAACAAGTGGATGCGTTTATTGCGGTCACCAATGATGACGAAGCAAATATTATGTCAGCAATGTTGGCGAAACGTCTCGGCGCTAAAAAGGCCATGGTGTTGATCCAACGTAATGCTTATGTTGATTTGGTACAAGGGGGAGAAATCGACATTGCGTTTTCCCCACAACAAGCCACGATATCGGCTTTGCTTACTCACGTAAGGCGTGGAGACATAGTAAATGTTTATTCACTTCGCAGAGGCGCAGCTGAAGCAATCGAAGCAATCGCTCATGGTGACGAAAACACATCAAAAGTAGTTGGTCGGGAAATTCGTGACATCAAGTTGCCCCCCGGAACCACAATTGGTGCAATAGTCAGGCAAGAAGAAGTTATCATTGCCCATAGCAATACCAAGATTGCCGCTAACGATCATGTCATTTTATTTTTGGTCGACAAGAAGTTCATTGGCCACGTAGAGAAATTATTTCAACCTAGTGCGTTCTTTTTTGGTTAAACTATAAGACAACCAGATGGAAGTATTGCTGCTCAAACATTTCGATGCACAAGGCGATGAAATATCTGTTATCTCCTAAAAAAGTTTATTAAAGGAAATTTAAATGAAAAAGATAAGTATATTATTGACAGTAGCGGTTCTAAGTTTTCAACCACAAGTTCACGCACAAGGTTGGTTAGACTCACTTAAAAGCATGGTTGGAATGGGCGAAGAGAAGCCTGCAATGCCTAATATCAGTGACATGGTTAGTTCTGTGACAGACTCTTTAGGCGTAACTGAATCACAGGCAACCGGCGGTTTAGGATCATTATTTAATTATGCCAAAGACAATATATCAAGCGAACAGTTTGGTCAGCTATCTTCAGCTCTTCCTGGTGTTGGCGATCTATTAAAAGCCGCACCCGATGTAAGCGAAATGGCAAGTGAAGGAGGCCTTGGAGGGCTATTGGACAAGGCTGCTAATTATAGTGATTCTTTGAAATCTGTAAACGATGTGAAAAAACAGTTTGAAGCGCTTGGTTTGGATCCTGAAATGATCACTCAATTTATTAGCAAAGCAAAAGAATATTTGGATACTGAAGAAGGTAAACAAGCCAAAGAATTGCTCAGTAAAGGACTTGGCCAGTTATTAGGCTAACCGTCTGCATTGCCAGTAAATATCAGTAAGATAAGTAACAGGCTCTTTTTCTTTTAAGAGCCTGTTAATAAGCGATAAATTCTCAAATCAATCCGG
>JBLHNW010000282.1:0-5597 GCA_047622205.1 Paraglaciecola sp. | reverse complement strand
TATATCGCATTCACGAATATTTTTTATGACGTCTTCACAACAAAATGGCATCTAACAATTACCTCTGCAAAATTTCCATTAAATGAGTCTCAATTATATTGGCGAACCATGCCCAATCAGAAATGGATGGTATCATGGGTATAAAAAAGGCCTCAAATTTGAGGCCCATAAAATATTCGATTCTAATTAGTTAAGCTGAAAGTCAAGTTGGTTGAGTTCCAGCCATTTTTCCCTTTGCAGCGCTAGATTAAGCTTGAGTTCTTTATACTTGTAATCTAATTCGAGCTTTTCATAGCTGCGTTTTAATTTTTGTTTATTGATCTCCATTAACTGTTTTTTGGCGGCATAATATTCTGTCATTCGTTGTGCAAGGAGTTCATATTCGGCCTGAAGTTTTTGGAGGATCTCCTCAGCATTTGCTAGTTTCGATACCTTCGCCTTTGTTCTTTGTAATTGCATAGCTACTTTTGCTTTTTCGATTCGCTCTTCTGGGCAGCGGCGTAAGTTTCGTGTCCAGCCAAGGAAAGATAAGCCTCTTATTAACCATTTCGTCGGATCAAACTGCCACCATCGCACACCGTTTCGGTAGTCATATTCAAAAATGTGATGGAAGTTGTGATATCCCTCACCAAAAGTTAAAAATGCCAGGAATCCGTTATCCCGAGCACTATTTTTGTCGGTATAAGGTTGGCGGCCCCATATATGTGCTAAGGAGTTGATCAGAAATGTAATGTGATGAACCGCAACTAAACGGAACACTCCTGCAAGCAATAACATGCCCCAAACATCACCATTTAACCAGCCTAACAACAATGGAATGCCGAAGTTCGCACTAAGCATTATTGGTAAATAATATTTGTGCTGCCACATCACTATTTTATCTTTTTGTAGATCACGGCAATTACTATAATCTGAGTATCTTTGTATTTGGTATTCTCGCAGCATCCATCCGATATGCGAATACCAGAAGCCTTTCTTGGCTGAATATGGGTCGTGATCATTATCATCAACATGTTTATGATGAACTCTATGATCCGATGCCCAGTGAAGAATACTATTTTGTAGTGCCATGGCGCCACCTATCGCCAAAGTGACTCTAACTAATCGATTTGCTTCATAGGCTTTATGTGCCCATAAACGATGGTAACCAGCAGTAATTGACATACCAGAAAAATAGATAAGAATTATACAGGCTGTGATCTCAGTGCCATCAAATCCATTGAGTAACACTTCTATTGGCACCAGTAAAAGAGCAATAAGTCCGGTAATAGCGAAGACCAAGATATTGGTCAAAATCAGGCGTGGTTTATCCATTAAATAAGAAATACATGTTTAGCTTACAAGTGTACGCTAATTTAACGGTGAAGAAGACAATTGGCAAGCAATTTATCCTTTACATGTCGTACTAGTTTGGTGTTTGTTTTAGTAAATTCACGTTAAGATGATGAGAATATTAGGAATGGAACAGAGTTAACTGTGAACCGTCAAGAGCAAAAACTTCGTACTCGTCGCACAATTGTTGAAGCAGCATTTTCGCTTTTAGACGAACAACGAAGTCTATCTAGTATTAGCCTGCGCGAGGTAGCTCGTGCAGCGGGCATTGCACCTACGTCATTTTATCGCCACTTTAAAGATATAGACGAATTGGGGTTAACCCTGGTCGATGAAGCCGGTCTGGCTTTACGTCAATTAATGCGCCAGGCAAGACTGCGTATTGCTTCAGGCGGGGGGATGATAAATACCTCCGTTGATACATTTATGGAATTCATATCCGCAAACAGCAATGTTTTCAGATTGCTTTTACGTGAACATACTGGCACTTCACTGGCCTTTCGGGCAGCTGTTTTGCGAGAAATTCAGCATTTTATTATAGAACTAACAGACTACACCATGACAACAACGGGTCTTGCTCATCAAATAGCTAACTTGCAAGCCGAAGCGATGGTGAAACTTGTGTTTAGCGCAGGAGCAGAAGCATTGGATGCTGGTCATGAGCAACAGGCAGTTTTGGCAGAGCGGGTTAAACTGCAATTACGATTTATTGCGAATGGTGCAATTCAGGCCGCCAACAAGTAGTTATATCTTTTGTAGATACACCCCACACTCAGCATGATGGGTATAAGGAAATTGGTCAAATAAGGCAAATCGGACGACTTTATGAGTGCAATTGAGCACATTTAAATTGCTTTTTAAGGTATCTGGATTACATGAAATATAGACAATGTTTTGATAGTCTTTAACCATATCGATCGTGGCATCGTCTAAGCCAGAACGAGGAGGATCAACTAAAATCGTCTGGCACTCATAATCGGCTAGATCGATTCCTTCTAATCTTCGAAACAATCTATCTCCTCGATTTGCCTGAACAAACTCTTCACTGGACATACGTAATATAGTGACGTTCTCAATACCATTTAAAGAAATGTTAGCTTGCGCTGCGGCTACCGACGATTTAGAAATTTCGGTGGCCAACACTTTGTTGAAATTCTCTGCTAGAGGAAGGCTGAAGTTACCTAAACCACAATAAAGTTCAAGTAAGTCGCCCTGGCTATTGCGGGTAACATCTAAGGCCCATTCAATCATTTTACTATTCACCCCAGCATTCGGCTGTGTGAAACTATTTTCAACTTGTTTGAACAAATAAGTACGGTCATTGATGGGGAGTTGTTCGATTACGTAATCTTTGTCTAATAATACTTTTAGTTTTTTTGCTCTGCCAATGATGTCAATTTCATAGCTTTTGCGGAGCTGATCGCGAATTTTTTGCATTTCTAGCCGCCAACTTTCGTCCAACGCTTTGTGGTAAACCAAAGTCACTACAATTTGACCACTTAAGCTGCTCAAATAATCGATTTGAAATAGTTTTCGTCTAACTAAGTCATTAGGTTTTAGAAGATCTGTAAGATCAACCATCACATCGTTAATCAACTTACTGGCAGGAGGGAAATACTCTACTTTGTACTTCTCTTTAGTTTGTTGGTCGAACATAACATGGTACAGCTCATCACCTTCGTGCCAAATTCTGAACTCTGCCCGCATACGATAATGTTCAGCAGCCGACTCAAACGTTTCCAATTCCGGCATTTGATAGTTTTCGAAGGCATGTTTTACAAGGCTGATCTTGTTCTGCAACTGTTTTTGGTAGTCATTGGGGTCTATATCTGTTGGTCGCATACTGATAGTTCCGAACCTTGTAAAAGTAAAAGCGCGCAAGTTTAGTGGTTTTGGCTGATACTGCAATAGTTGAAATAGCATCCAAATTGGAAATTAAATTATAATTTTGTCTAAATATTATGCAAGTCTGGTCGATATAGTTCTATAAGGATAGTGAGGTATCTGAAATGAATATAAGTGAAATGAAAACAGTTTTGGGTGAAAAGCCTAAACATCTTGGTACTGAAAACAGTGTGCAAAATCAGCTTAGAGATGCTGGTTTACGGCAGGCGGCCAGTGGCCCTGATAATAATGCATCAATATTAACCAGCCAATTTAGTTCGGAAATATCTGTTGCTGCGCGTGTCTATAATAATTCGTTAAATAGCCACTTGAGTGTTAATCAACATAAAGCGAATTTACCGATACCCAAGGTGGATGAAACCGCCGAAAATACAACTAAGGGCCTGTTCGATTTTGAAGAGATCGCCAAAAATGTACTTAATTTTATTGGCGGAGCAGTTAGAAATGCTCAGGGCAAGGGAGCAGACGAAGAAACGCTATCAAGCTTGTTTGAACAAGCCACCTCTGGAGTCCTTAAAGGGATCGAGATGGCTAAAGAAGATTTATCTGGCATGATGAACGGCGAGATTGAAAACGGAATTAGTCAAAGCCAGAAATTGATAGAGCAGGGTATTGCAAAACTCAAAGAAGAAATATTTGGGACAGTTTCGGATTCGGACATAGCCTATTCAAATGCGCAACAAGTATCTCAAAGTGTTGATTATGAAAAAGGTGAATCAAGCGAACTGAGAGTTGTTACAAAGGATGGTGATAAAGTAAGAATAGTATTCGAAAACTTAGAACAATTTGAACTTAATCGAAAAGGAATAGAAGCTCAAATTCAGCCTATAACTCTAGACCCAGCAGCGATTGTCCCTTTGTCCTCAGCGGATAACGCTGAGGTTAGTAGCGCTCAACCTAGAATACAACCGCTTCCCATTGAAACCAACAAAGCACAAGAATCAAATGTTGGAAGTAAAATCAGTAAAGAAAACTATCAATATATTCAAGGTAGTACTTTGTCATTCTCCGTAAGAGGGGAACTTGATGAAGATGAATTAAAAGCTATTGGTAGTCTGGTTGCAGATGCAAATGACTTGGCTGACGAGTTTTTCAATGGTGATATCGAGAAAGTGTTTGACCAGGCCTTAAAGCTTGGTTTTGATGACCAAGAACTAGCTGGACTTGCATTACAGTTAACCAGGCAAGATAAAGCACAGGTGATACAAAAGTATGAATCTGTCTCTCATTTTAAGGGTAACAGTGCTGATGCAACGAAAGGCGTTAAACCCGTGGCACATTATCTGGATAAAATGCTAGATCTGGTTGAAGAGTCAAAGCAAAAGTTACAAGAGGGTAATTCTTTTGATAACTTACTTAATGATTTGATCAATCAAATGGGGGAAGTACATACGCCTGACTTGATCCAAGCACTAAACCGCTTTCATACTTTTAATCAAAAGCTACTAGATAATCTCCCAACGGATTTTCAACGAGAAGTATAATTAGACCTTTGGTTTTGTATATGGGTACATAAGCCCATAAAAAAGCCTGCTATTAGCAGGCTTTTTTATCATGTGACTTTACAACTAGTCGCTCTCAGAAGATAAAATCTATTCCTCCTCAACCTTATCTTTAGCCATGCGTACTTTTAATGTACGTTCCTGAAACTCTGAGTCGTTCAAATTAGCGATAGCTTTATTGGCACCCTTGGTATCCATTTCGACAAATCCATATCCTTTGCGCTTGCCAGTGCGGCGATCTTTCATCAAGCGAACCGAGTTAACCTTACCTTGATTTTCAAAATGTTCTTGTACTGTTTGTTCGTTTGCGCGATAGGGCAAATTGCCAACATATAACGTTTTACTGTCACTTTCATCAGGGCCGGCATCGTCACTGTCAAAATTGTTTCCAAACAGCGAACCAATAACCGGCGCAAAAACGCCACCGAAGAACAAACCAATCGCCATCGAAAGGTTAGAGCTCATATCAATGCCTAAGAGAGGCAATAAAAAATAACTGACAACGGCGAGAGAAGCCGCAACGAGAATATTAATAATAAAAGATGGGTTCATATGACTACCTAAAAAGAGATTGTGTTTATATTTATGAAAAGCGAATCTATGTTACTCATTTATAGCGCTTTCGCAAACAAAAATAGTGGGGTTAATAAAACATAGCCTAATAATGACTCCTATTTTATGCTTGATTGCCTCATTTTGTACAAATAACATCCGACTAAATTTAAAAATGAAATAAAGTGTTGCACTGTTGTTTGTGATCTCTATAATGCGCCCTCGCTTCGGGGCAAAGCAGTTTCGACTACTTAGCCAGACGCCACAAATTATGTTTTAGATAATTTTGGCGATATAACCTTAGGG
>JBLHNW010000281.1:0-5598 GCA_047622205.1 Paraglaciecola sp. | reverse complement strand
CTGCTGTGACAATGGGCAAGTTAAGAGCAACATTAGTCGCTGAAGCTGCTGATGTGTTTATGATAGCCGTGCCCACACCGTTTAAAGAGGATCATCGCCCGGACTTGTCTTTTATTAAATCCGCTGCGGAATCAATTGCACCGGTACTTGAAAAGGGTAACCTGGTTATTCTTGAATCAACCTCACCGGTCGGTGCAACTGAGAAACTTGCTGGATGGTTAAAAGACTTAAGACCTGATCTGACATTTCCACAAGACACATCCAATGACGCCGATATCGCAATTGCCCACTGCCCGGAGCGTGTGCTACCTGGTAGAGTGCTAGAAGAACTGGTCTCCAATGATAGGATCATCGGCGGCATGTCAGCGAGTTGCAGTGCCAAAGCGATTGAATTATACAAAACCTTCGTGCGCGGTCATTGTATTGCAACCGGTGCTCGTACGGCGGAAATGGCCAAGTTGACGGAAAATTCTTTCCGTGATGTCAATATTGCCTTTGCGAACGAATTGTCGATTATTTGTGACGAACTGAAAATCAACGTATGGGAACTAATCGCCTTATCCAACCGTCATCCTAGAGTTAATATTCTGAGTCCAGGACCAGGTGTTGGTGGACATTGTATTGCCGTTGACCCTTGGTTTATTGTTGATTCAGCACCTGAATCAGCGAAAATCATTCGTACCGCTAGACTGATCAACGATGGCAAGCCTGATTATGTTATTGAAAAAGTAAAACGTGCAGCTGATCAGTTTAAACACCCAGTTATAGCCTGTCTTGGTTTGGCTTTTAAAGCTGATATCGATGATTTACGTGAGAGTCCAGCATTGGATATTTCTAGTCGACTGGCCGCCGCAAATTTTGCTGAAGTGCTAGCGGTGGAGCCCAACATTAAATCTTTACCCGCTAATCTTGAAACTGCAAATATTGAATTAGTTTCTTTAAACGACGCTTTAGAACGTGCAAACGTGTTAGTAGTCTTGGTCGACCATGCTGAATTTAAGGCTTTGTCCAGTGATCAGATCAACACCAAAGTTGTGGTTGATACTAGAGGCTTATTTAGTCGATATTAGACTTTGTGAAGAAACGGCTTTTAATCCCTCTAAGTAGTTTAAAAGCCGTGGTTGTTATTCCCGAACGGGAAAAACTTGCGATTGTTTGAATGTAGGACGTGTTGCTAAGTGAGTTCTTATATCTCGCGTCCCCGCAAAGAAAATCATAGCTAATATCTCCCCGTTCAATACAAACTTGTATCATCATGTAGTGAAGAAGCAAGCCAACCTTGATGCGATTATCCTCAAATGTTTCAAGAGCACTGAGGTAAAAGTAGGTTTTTCCCTGCCAGCGAAAATTATATAAATACCCAAGCGTTTTATTATTAAGAGATAGTTGACATAATTCGGTATGTTCATTGGAGAAAGATCCCAATAGCAATCCTCTATGAAACTCAACAAATTTTGGATTACTAAATCCACTGCCATCTTCAGTTTTTTGCCATTTTTTTATATGTAAGGTACTAATTTCGTTAAAATATCGCTTTTTTGTGGTTTCGTCCTGAGCGATATGAAAAATCAATTCACCCTGTTCTCGTAGCAATGATTCACTGCGTTTTATTTGTCTTAAAGTGTTCTTGGAAAGTACTGTGGAGTAATCACTGGAAGCCTCTTGAAGAGACTTAATATCGACTTTGTAGCCTTTGCTAACACTAATGTTTGTTTGTGCTAGATTGAGTGTTTCTGCGCTTTGTGTAATCACCTTATCTTCGCTCAAACCTATGTTGAATTGTTGCCAACTTTTATGTTGCTCTGCAATCGCCAATAACATGGCTTTTCGAATATCGTCTTGATCTGATGCCCGGATAAGAAAGTCATTATATTCGATCCATATTTGATCGAGTTTTGGCTGTCCTGTCTTATTTAGCCAAAGTTCGGTAACGGGGATACATTTCATTTTGATGGCTTTGTTAATAAATAACACCGCCAGTCCCACAACAATGCCATCCTGTGTGGCTTTTAGGACGAAATAGCTTTTAGGTGCTTGAGCCAGCCAATTACCAATCCAATGCCAGGACATAAAAAAATCACCCTCACCTTGAACTTGCAGAGTCTGCCAATCTTCGGCGAGTTGCTTGAATGCTTTTTCATCATTCGCAGAAATAGTTAAAATAGAGCAATTAATATGCATAGAGGAACGTTTGATATCGCCTATGTGAAAGTAGCTTACAACACCACATTAAAATACATATGGCTTGAATTTTAATGCTGTAACAAGCAACAAAATAAGTGCCATAACGCCCGTATACTTGCAAAAATGCAAGCAAGGGGCATATGGCAAATAGTGTGGTTTTATATGTTGTATTCTTTTATAAGTTTCTCGCTGCGTATTTTAGCTTCAGGAGTTGCCAAAGTTCTGTTTTGTAGTTTACTAATAGCAGTCTCATTGTCACCAGATGCCATCAAGGCTTCAACATGATTCAAAAATATGTTGTCCTGCAGAGCCTTATCGGTGTTTATATTAGAATAGCTTTCTACAGCATTTTTATAATCGCCTTGCTTAAAGTAAATCTGCGCAAGGGTATCCCATACTTCTTCTGTATTTGGAGCTAACTTAACGGCTTGTTTAGCATATATTTTTGCCTGAGGAAAATCTTTATTGTTCATATAAAGGTTTGCCAGGTTATTCAAAACTACTGGATTTTTGGGCAGTAAAGTTAACAAAGTAATATAAGTTTGCAGAGCGATTTGTGGATCTTTGACCATTTGTCTCTCTGCGTAATGCAACATCGGTTCGGTACTGGCAGGATACTTGGCAACATGTTGTCCAATCAGTGCATACGCTGCGTCACTTTCACCAAGTTGATCGAGACAATAAATGACTTGAAACAGGTTGCGGTTCGATTCCTGTGAATCGTATGCAGCACGGGCATTGGGTAGTGCTTCTTTTATGAAGCCGTTGTAGATTTGCAATCGGGCAAATATGCCTTTTGAAAATGGCAAAGCTTTTATGTCTGCTGACAGTTTAGCGTAAGCAAAGCGGCCATTCGTATAATCCCTATTCATCACTAGGAAGTAGGTGCTGAGTAAACTAATCTGTTCATCTTCAGCATATTCCAGAGCTTTATCTGTTAGTTTCAGAGCCTCAGAATACTGCTTTTTATCGTCCAAAATTAACAGATTGCCAATAATAGCCATTCGGTCTGTCGGATATAGCTTTAACCAGTCAACGAAATGTCTTTCCGTGTTGTTATCGCCATTACTTTGCAGCAGGGCAATGCCTTTTAAGTTCCATAATTCAGCCGGTGTTTGATTATCTTGCTCCAACTTTCCAATGGTCTCTATTGCCTCTGGGAAGCGTTTTTCTTCGATGAGAATTCTTGCCAAATAAACTTTTAAATTAATTGATTCAGGTGTCTCTTTATAGGCCTTCAGAATTGGTTTAACACCTTCATCTGGCATTCCATCGAACTTCTTAACCATATAAAATCCAACTAATGCGGGAATATAGTTGGGTTCAGATTTAAGTATTTCTTCAACTTCTCTAAGGGCTCCTTTTGACTCGCCGTCTTTTAGATCCAAATATACCAGTGACATTCTGGCAGATAAGTTAGCCGGATCAATTTTCAAAGCGCCTTCATATTCGCTTCTGGCACTATCTGAGTCGAGTAATTTTGTATAGGCTGATCCAGATACAAGATAAGCGGTAACCTCTCGTGGTAACTGTTGCTTCCATCTACCTGTCAACTCAATTACTTGTTGATACTCCCCGCGCTCAAAGTAAGCACTAGCGAGTATTTGCCAATTATCCTCGGAGTCTGGTAAATCAAGGAGTGCTTTTTCTAGGTTGGCAATCCCCAAATTATTGTCAAGAGACAATTGTAATACGCCTAACTTAGTCAGTTCCTTGCCTGTAGCACTTATTGCGGAAGTTTTTTCCACTAATTTTGCGGCTTTCTCAGCATATCCTTCTTTTAGAAGGTTGAATCCTATGGTTGACAACAAAGGAAGATCTTCAGAGGAAAATTCACCAAAGGTGTTAATAATTTCATTTGCTTCAAGGGTTAAACCTAACTTAAGTTGACTTGATGCCAATATTCTTAAACCAAGATGATCTTTAGGCAGTTCATCTGCGATCCTTGATAGATGTCTTTGCGCTTGCTCATACTGCTCTAGTTTATAAGCTGCATAACCTGCTATCAGTCTTATTTCTGTCTCATCACTACCATTTTGAATTGCTTTTTCAGCATAGTCTTTAGTCGCTACATAGTCATTCTGTGAAGCTGTAATAAGACTTTTTTGCCTATTAAGAAGAGGGTGTTGAGAATTGATTTTTAATAATTGATCAATATAAGGTTCGGCTTTATCAAATTCTTTAACCGAAATTAAAATACTCGCATACAAAAATATCCCACTATTATCTTCTGGGAAGTTTTCAACGTATTGTCCATATGTTTGTAAGGCATTTTCTGTGTCGCTATTGCGTAAATATATGTTCCCTTTAAGCTTTAGAAGTTCTTCGAGACTGTTTCCATTTGTTTCCATTTTATTTAATAAAGAGAGGGCTGAGTCAAACTCTCCTTTGACTATTAGTTCGTTAGCATTGGCCAACGTAACAAATGGCAAGGTTGTATTCAGAGTTGTTAATTGCTCAAGTAGCTCGGTTCTTTCCGATGTTTTGTCCAGTCTTGTTAGGGCGATTAGCTTATAGTAACCAATTTCAGATTTATCTTCGTCTGAAAGTTCTGCAGCGTTATTATCGACCTTACTTAATAAACTTACCGACTCAGTATGTCGATAGGCTTTTGCAAGTTTAGGCAGTACCTGATATTTATTTAAGCCGAAATCCACCGCTCTTGATAGTTCTTTCTCAGCATTTTCAAACTGTCGTTCTTGAAGGTATATTTTACCGAGTTCGAATCTTGCTTCAGCAGATTGAGGAGCGTTTTGAATAGCATTTTTCAACTCAATAATGGCGGCAGAGGGTTTATTTTGCGCCATATATTCTTTTGCTGCGCTAATGTTCTCTTGTGGGTCAGAAGGGCTGCAACCAACAATTGCCAATAACGTAAAGGCAAGGTAAAAAACTTTCATGTACTTATATTCCATTAAGATATTTTCTCCTATAGTGCCTCACATTTATTCCATTGCAAATTAAAACTCAATATATGTTTTTAAAAATAAAAAAAAAGGCTTAACCGAAGTTAAGCCTTTTCTAAATATATTTTAAAAAGTGATTATTTTGTAAATTTTCTTGAACCAGCAAGGCCTAGAAGAATCATACCAAATATCGCTAAAGAACCTGGCTCTGGGATACCCACAACATTCGCTCTTACTAAGAATTGGACATTAAGTGTACTTAATGTGTCTTCAGGAGTAATAAACCCAAAACGTTGTCCATCAGGCGTCATTACAGTATCCAAACCACTTAGACGAGTCACAACTGAATAATCAGTATGGAAACCAGCAGCAACCATTCCTGTTAAATCCATTGGTACAGTGAAATCAATGAAATCAGGACCAAACGTTATACCAGGGCCACCAGCTAAGGTGAAGATAAAAGCATCAGATGATGCATAAGGGAAGAAATCACCTGAGTTAGCAAATG
>JBLHNW010000280.1:0-5621 GCA_047622205.1 Paraglaciecola sp. | reverse complement strand
GGGATTTGCCGTTGGCGCCAATAATTGTCACTTGTTGATTGGTTCTGATTGTGCCACGAGTAATTCGGCCAACTCCAATAACACCCACATAGGAATTATAATCAAGTTGTGAAATTTGCATCTGGAATGGGCCTGCAGCATCAGAAGGAGGAGGTGCGACATGTTTTACGACGGTTTCAAACAATGGCGTCATATCTTCACTTGGTGTATCAACATCGTTAGTGGCCCAGCCATTCAATGCTGAAGCATAAACTACTTGAAAATCCAACTGATCATCGGTGGCACCCAAGTTGTCAAAAAGATCAAATACTTGATCAATTACCCAATTTGGACGAGCGCCGGGCTTATCAATCTTATTGATAACAACAATTGGCTTTAAACCCTGGGCAAATGCTTTCTGGGTCACAAAACGTGTCTGCGGCATTGGCCCTTCTTGGGCATCAACTAGCAATAATACTGAATCAACCATAGACATTACTCGTTCAACTTCGCCACCAAAGTCGGCATGTCCAGGAGTGTCAACAATATTAATTCGGTAGTCGTTCCATTTTATCGCAGTGTTTTTAGCGAGTATGGTTATCCCACGTTCCTTTTCAATATCATTAGAATCCATCACACGCTCTACAGCGTCGCCTCTGCTTTCAAGAGTACCAGACTGCTGTAAAAGTTTGTCGACGAGTGTGGTTTTGCCGTGGTCAACGTGCGCTATAATAGCGATGTTCCTCAAGTTGTCGGTCGAGGTTTGTGATGTGCTCATGGTAATTTCTCTGTGAGGGCGGAACGAGATCCACCATTAACGAATTTTATAGGGCGCGGATTGTACAGTTTTATACCGCACTTAGCGAATAACAAATGTCGTATGGGTGATATTTAATAATTTTGTATTAAACATGGAATTATATATGCGCTAATTTGGGTCATTAGTAGAGCAAGATAAAACTCACCGCACCAATATGGGGCGCTGAAGCACTTTATGAGTGCAGTGATTTTGAAAAAATCAATATATTTACTCTCACAA
Organism: Paraglaciecola sp.; assembly: GCA_047622205.1. Lineage (GTDB taxonomy): Bacteria > Pseudomonadota > Gammaproteobacteria > Enterobacterales > Alteromonadaceae > Paraglaciecola. Next base: position 4,603 of record JBLHNW010000280.1, on the reverse strand, counting down.
TTGAGGTATTAAAGGCTTAAGGACGTTTATATTTTGTGGCATGATTATCGCTTTATCATTGCTTTAACTATTTCCATGTCTAAATTCTAAAGTTTCAACATCACCGATTCAACTGGAGGACACAATGTCAGCACAACAGGTATTAGATCTAATTAAAGAAAGTGAAGCAAAATTTGCCGATTTGCGCTTCACCGACACGAAAGGGAAGGAAATGCACATTTCTATTCCAACTCATCAAATCAATGATGAATTTTTTGAAGACGGCAAAATGTTTGATGGTTCTTCTATATCGGGTTGGAAAGGCATAAATGAATCAGACATGATTTTGATGCCTGACAGCGAAACTGCTGTGTTAGACCCTTTTGCAGAAGAAACCCAAATCAACATTCGTTGTGACATATTAGAACCAACAACTATGCAAGGTTATGATCGTGACCCACGTTCAGTGGCTAAACGTTCAGAAGAATATTTAAAGTCCACCGGCATAGGTGACAAAATTTTAATCGGGCCAGAGCCAGAATTTTTCTTGTTTGATGACGTACGTTTTCACTCTGATATGTCAGGTTCTTTTTATAAAATTGAAGCTCATGAAGCGAAGTGGAACTCAGGCTCTGAATACGAAGAAGGCAACATGGCTCACCGTCCAGGCGTAAAGGGTGGATATTTTCCGGTTCCTCCAGTCGATTCATCCCATGATACTCGCGCTGCGATGTGTATGGTTATGGAAGAAATGGGTCTTACCGTTGAAGCTCATCACCATGAAGTGGCCACTGCTGGTCAGAATGAGATTGCCTGTTTGTTTAATACACTGGTCAAAAAAGCTGATGAAGTACAGATATATAAATATGTCGTACACAATGTTGCTCAAGCTTATGGTCAAACAGCGACCTTTATGCCTAAGCCACTAGTTGGTGACAATGGCTCAGGTATGCACGTACACCAATCTATCAGCAAAGACGGTGTGAATATTTTTGCCGGTGATAAGTATGCCGGAATGTCTGAAGAAGCTCTTTTTTACATAGGTGGCATTATCAAACATGCCCGCGCTATTAATGCATTCACCAACGCCTCTACTAACTCGTACAAACGTTTAGTACCTGGATTTGAAGCACCGGTAATGTTGGCGTACTCTGCTCGTAACCGTTCAGCGTCAATTCGTATCCCGTTCGTTAATAGTGCCAGGGCACGTCGAATCGAAGTGCGTTTTCCTGATCCAACCGGCAATCCTTACTTATCGTTTACCGCTATGTTGATGGCTGGTCTTGACGGAATTAAAAACAAAATACACCCAGGCGATTCAATGGATAAAGATTTATACGATCTTCCTCCTGAAGAAGCCGCTGAAATACCAACTGTCGCTAGTTCATTAGAGCAAGCTCTGGAAGCTTTGGACAATGACCGTGACTTCTTAACCGCTGGCGGTGTTATGTCTGATGATATGATCGACGCGTACATTTCACTCAAGCAGGTAGAAGTTCAAACTCTAAATATGTCTACTCATCCGATTGAGTTTGACATGTATTACAGTTGTTAAAAGCACCACCATTTAATAAAAGATATTAAAATTAATACCAAGCCCGTTATTGCGGGCTTTTTTTTGTGCGTAATATAGTTAAACTAGGCCCTTCACTTGCTTGCCAGAGAATTCTATGAAAACGCTGAGTATTATTGCACTACTGCTGGTAAGTATCAGTGTTGCCGCAACGGTTGTTTATAAGAAAACTAACCAGGATGGTACGGTAACTTATAGTGATGAACCAAGCGAGGGAGCGGTTCTACTAGAACAACCAACCAGTAATACTGTAATTATGCCCTCATTGTTACCCCCCAAGCGTCCATTATACGTCTCTGAAGGCTCCAAAAAATCATCTATTGCTAAAACGCTATATTCGTTAAAAATTGTTTCCCCTGCAGCCGAGCAAACCGTGCGCAACAATTTAGGTGAAGTTGATATTGTTGCGTCCATAAGCCCAAAAGCATCTGGCATATTTCAGCTCATGTTGAATGGTGAATTACATCTTACAAAGCCCAACCCTGTTTTTCATCTAAAAGACCTGCAAAGAGGTGAATATTCACTTCAAGTGCGCTTTGTTGGCAAATCAGGCAGGATCCTTGCATTAACAGATACACAGATCTTTTATCTGCACAAAGCCTCAGTGTTTATTAATTCTAACTAGTAATAAGGTATACGTTTAGTATTAATAAGGCGGCAGTCATTTAATCCTTCGCACCAAAGTGGTGCGACATATATACTGAATTTATGCCTTCTAATGTAATACCAGAAAATTTACTCGATAATCTCTCAACTGCGGTCATTCTTCTTGATGATGAGTTTAAGGTACGCCATGCAAATCATGCTGCCCAGGCGATGCTGGAGCGAAGTTTAAATTTATTGATTGGTTGTACGATAGATCAATTGATCGCCCATTCAAGCTTCAATTTTATGCGATTTAAGGATCGCATGGACCACGGCGAAGGATATTCCGACTCTGAGGTTCAACTAACGTTTATCGACGGCAGGCATACATACGCCGATGTCACGGTAAATTGTATTAATGACAGTACGGGTGTGTTTTTACTAGTTGAAATTCGGATTATAGAGCAGCAAAAAAGGATTAGTCAAGAATCTCTGCAGTGGGCCCAACAGCAAGCGGCTCGAGAGTTAATCCGTGGTTTGGCACATGAAATTAAAAATCCACTTGGTGGAATTAGAGGTGCTGCTCAGCTTTTGGAGAAAGAGCTTGGTTCGGATGGGTTAGAAGAATACACAGGGATGATTATCGAACAATCTGACCGTCTGCGAAATCTAGTTGATCGATTGCTTGGACCTAACTCCCGCCCAAATTTTCAATGGCACAATATCCATGAGGTGTTGGAGAAGGTGTGTACCTTAGTGTATTTAGATATGAGTCATAAAATATCCATTGTACGGGATTATGATCCAAGCATTCCTGATATGTATTTTGATCAAGATATGTTGCAACAAGCTGTTCTGAATATTGTGCGTAATAGTTTGCAAGCAATAACTGAACATGAGCAAACTCACGGCAAGATAATGCTAGTCACTCGTATCGAAAGACAAGCGACCATTCACGGACTACGTTTTCCTTTGTGTGTCAAAATCGATGTGATTGATAATGGGCCTGGTATCGCCGACGAGCTAAAAGACACACTGTTTTACCCTTTGGTCAGCAGTAAGGTTGATGGAACTGGTCTTGGCTTGTCAATTGCACAAACTCTTATTGACCACCATCGCGGCAAAATTGAAATGGAAAGCCACTCTGGGCACACCGCATTTTCCCTATATTTACCAATTGACAAAAAGGAAGCAAATTGATGAGTGCAGAACCAGTATGGATAGTCGATGATGACAGTTCTATTCGATGGGTATTACAAAAAGCACTTCAAACGGCAAATATTGAGTGTTTCTGTTTTGAAAATCCACAAGACTTGTTGTTGCAGTTGCAATCGGGGCAGCAACCTGAAGTTATTGTATCTGATATTCGCATGCCACAAATGGATGGGATTACCCTCTTAAGCGAAGTAAATAAAAATTTTCCGGAGATACCAGTTATTATTATAACGGCCCATTCGGATCTTGATAGCGCGGTCAGTGCCTATAAAAAAGGTGCGTTTGAATACCTGCCAAAGCCATTTGATATTCATGAAGCAGTCAGTTTGGTGCAGCGCGCTCTTAGCCATGTGCGCGCACAATCTAAAAAAAGCAACATACCAGAACTCGCGAATGCAACTGAAATAATTGGTGAAGCCCCGGCAATGCAAGAGGTCTTTCGTGCGGTTGGACGATTATCGCGCTCTAGTATTAGTGTGTTGATTAACGGCCAATCTGGCACTGGTAAAGAACTGGTCGCTCAAGCATTACATCGTCATAGTCCTCGGGCAAAAGAGACTTTTATTGCTCTGAATATGGCTGCTATCCCAGCTGATCTAATTGAATCTGAGCTGTTTGGTCATGAAAAGGGTGCATTCACCGGGGCACAAAACGCCCGTCAGGGACGCTTTGAACAAGCTAACGGTGGCACCTTATTCCTGGATGAAATAGGTGATATGCCCTTAGATGTGCAAACCCGGCTTTTAAGAGTTTTGGCTGATGGCAATTTCTATCGCGTTGGCGGGCACAACCCGGTAAGTGTTGATGTCAGGATAATAGCAGCTACACACCAAAACCTTGAACAGCGAGTGGCAGAAGGTAAGTTTCGTGAAGATTTGTTTCATCGACTAAATGTCATTCGGGTCCATATTCCTAGTTTAAGCGAAAGACGTGAAGACATTCCGTTACTAGCCGCTCATTTTCTGCAAAAGGCCGCTATAGAGCTAGCTGTGGAAGTGAAATCCTTAAATAAGGAAACGAAAAATGTACTGACCCAGTTACCATGGCCGGGCAATGTTCGACAATTAGAAAATGTATGCCGTTGGCTTACTGTTATGGCTAGTGGACAAGAAGTTTTACCTCACGATTTACCTCCCGAAATTCATCACTCGCTGTTGTCTGTAAAGGGCGATGAGCAAAATGGAGATTGGGAAAGTTTGTTGGCAAGCTGGGCTGATTTGCAACTACAGTCGGGGCACAACAATATTCTCG
>JBLHNW010000279.1:0-5626 GCA_047622205.1 Paraglaciecola sp. | reverse complement strand
TTGACTAAAATAGCGACGAAGGATCAAAAAACAAACTATTTCTTATCCTGCTTTATTGGTTTGCTAGCTATTTATTATCACTACTGTATCTGCGAGCATATCACCAATTCCCTGGCGCTTTTTAGACAGAATAAAAATTGCGTCTATCGCCCCAAAAATGGGCCTAAGTATATTTCTTAAAAAGGATTGCAATTTTTGCTGTTTATTGAGGCGTTTGATGGCCAACATTTTCCTTTCCTGCCCCAACTAAAACCGACAACGAATGTCCGAAAATGGCACTTAGTTCCCAGTCAGTGAATAACGGCTAACGTCTCCTTTTAGATCTGAAGTGAGCTTAATTGCCGCTCGAGGCTGGTCGCTCAAACCTGTACTTTTTCGTATGAAACTTTATTGTTCCCTAGACCTTATAAACCGTCGCATCGCACTTAAATAGCGTAGAAGTTGGCTTGTATTAGGTATTTACAGCTACGCCCATTGTAAATATTGTCAAATGGCCCTAAAAATTTGCTTGTAGTGCACTGGGTGTCTACGTAATTTTGAATCCAAGTCTGTTGTATAGATCAGGGATAACATTTATTCTTTCTATGCTTTAAATATTGAATACTTCTTGCAGCCAAGCAACGCAATAAAACCGAAACAATTGTTATTGGTAGGATCATTTTAATGAAGCATGAAAACAATAAAACCTTTAAGCAAAGGATCATGCACTTTATCGACTTATGCGCAACGCCGATAACCGTATCTCACTATCTTGAGTTGGTTAATCCACTGTGGGTATCTCACAAGTTGCAGGCGCTTGTAGTTGATGTTTGGGACGAAACGAAAAATTCTCGAACATTAACACTACAACCAGGTAGAAACTGGCGAAGTCACCGAGCAGGACAGTATATTAGGGTAGGTGTGCCGATTGATGGAAAGCATTTTACTCGAACTTATTCTTTGTCATCGTCACCAGAAAGACGTGACGGCTGCATAACTATCACGGTTAAAGCCCTAGATGGTGGCAGGATGTCTAACCATTTGGTCCGCGCGCTAAAAAAAGGGGCGTATTTACCTATAGGTTTACCTCAGGGTGATTTTGTATTGCCACAAGCAGCGCCTGTATTGCCTTTGTTTATTACAGCAGGCAGTGGCATAACACCAGTTATGAGCATGCTGCGTAACTATATCCAAATTGGAAATTTGCCAGACACTGTGCATATCCATTATGCACCGCATTCTTATGATGTGATATTCGGTAGAGAACTTCAGCAGTATGCCAAAACATATACTGAGCTGTATCATTTCCACTCGGTTTTCACACGAGAATTAGGAGCCGATAAATCAGCAACAAGACATTTTAGTGTTGAGCAACTTGATGAATTTTGCCCTGATTGGCGAAACCGAGATGTGTGGGCCTGTGGTCCGCAATCTTTACTTGATTCTCTGGAGCAGCATTTTGCTGCGAATGGTCGCGAAAAACATTTACATACAGAGCGGTTTTTAGCACCAGTAATAGCGTTGGACGCAGATGCCAGTGGCGGCAATGTCAGTTTACCCAAACACGAGATGCAGATTGTTGCTGATGGCGTCACTCCTTTGTTAAGAGTCATGGAAGACGCAGGTCTGAATCCTGAGCATGGTTGCCGCATGGGAATTTGTCGCTCCTGTGACATGACCTTAAAATCTGGAAAGGTAAGGGATTTGCGAACAGGTAGTATCATTGATGAGCCAGGTAGTGTGGTGCAAATATGTGTTTGTGCGGCTGCCGGTGATTGTGAATTATGAATAGCCTTTCAGAGATAATGTTGATATCACCCCCCAAAAAATGGCCTTTATTATGAGTATTCCACTTCCCGTCCCCTTAAATTCCCACGAAGTTGAAGAGTTTGGCAAAGAACTGGATGAAATATACGAAGAGACTATTTCCAGCCTGGGGAGCCAAGACGAAAAATACATCAAGCGTCTAATTTTTGTTCAGCGCAGCATGGCGTTTGTTTCGCGTCTTATTATTTTTGCAGCGCTGGCGTTTTTACCAAACTGGTGGGAGCACTCTCTGGCCAGTTGGTGGGCGTTTTATAGCATTGCAGGTTTTGGCGTGTCATTGCTCGCTAGTGCGAAGATCCTTGAAAATATGGAAATATCACACAACGTTTTGCATGGTCAGTGGGATTGGATGCGAGATCCTGAAATCAATTCAACCGTGTGGGAGTGGGATCACGCCAGCCCAGCAGATCAATGGAAAAACTCCCACAATGTAATACACCATACCTGGACCAACGTGTTGTACAAAGATCATGATGTCGGTTATGGGCTTATGCGGGTTACCGCTAAGCAAAAGTGGGGACCTCGTTATTTATTGCAGCCTTTATACAATATCATTCTATGTGTTTTCTTCGAATGGGGGATTGGTATACAGGAGATGAATTGGGTGAAATATTTTAAAGGAACTGACGAGCAACGTGCTCATTATAGTTTTATATTTAAACGTTTTAGACAAAAAGCTTTTCGGCAGATAATGAAGGACTATGTACTTTGGCCCTTATTGTCCGGGCCGTTTTTTCTTTACGTTGCAGCGGCAAATGCTTTAGCTAATATTCTGCGTAACATCTGGACCAACGTCATTATTTTTTGTGGGCATTTTCCAGAAGGCGTTCACATATTCAGTAAAGAAGATATTGAGGGAGAAACCCGCGCTTATTGGTACGTTAGACAGTTATTAGGCTCAGCTAATATAAAGGGCGGTAAACTATTTTCAATCATGACGGGAAATCTCAATCATCAGATTGAGCATCATTTATTTCCTGATATGCCAAGTAACCGCTACCCTAAAGTTGCTCCCAGAGTTAAGGCCTTATGCGCTCGTTATGGATTACCTTACAACAGCGATACTTTGAGACGCCAATACGGAACAACAACCTGGAAAATTTGGCGACTGGCTTTCCCCGGCGGCGATAGCACCAACGCCTAGTTTAAATATAATATTCACAGAGTTGGTGATGAATTTTAAAATGTTTATTTTATTTCAGGATGCCATGCTACGGCACCTGCCTGTGATAACCTTTTCTTTGATGAACCATCGGCTCCCATAATAAAGACCTCATTGGTACCGGCTGTGTCAGATTCATCTTCACGCGGAAAGGTCTTGTCTTGGGCCGCACGGGAGACATAGACAATATGTTTATTATCTTCAGTGAAAGATGGATGCCCTTCATAAAAATCATTGTGGGTTAATTGAATGGTTTTACCATTTTCAGTAAGTTCTGATTTATAAATATCAGGCTCGCCATTGGCAACAGTACTAGCTGCATAAACAATAAATGCTCCATCATGTGATGGTCTTGCATAGTTACCAAAATAACCGGTATGTTTAATGGTCTTTAAACCAATATGATAAATAAATGTGCCGAGTTCTTTATTATCATTTTCTAACCGTCTAGAACCAAATAAAATTTATTTTCCATCAGAAAAATAAACAGGATGATAATCCTTTTCTTGATGTTGAGCTAATTGGGTAAACCCAGTTCCATCGACATTAATTAGTTCGATAGCGTTGTCGTTCCAACTTGAAAATACTATGCTTTTTCCATCGGGTGAAAAAACAGCATTCCAGGCACTGCCATCGGTGGGAGTAACAACTCGATTTTCACCTGTAGCTAAATTCTTTACATGAATATGATGTTCACTAAATCCATCATGCTTGTCGTTATAAGAAAAAATTAATTGCTGTGCTTGTACATTCAATGGCAGTAATGCCATGAGCATAAAATGGAGTATTTGTAGTTTTAAACGTATAAAAACAGTTCTCATAACGTTTGTTTCATAGTTATTTGTAGGATGAACAGAAATTAGAACAATAGCCTTATTATTGTCATCTACTAATCGACAGAATGACTTAATAAAAAGGTAGGCTGACGATAAATCTGTGATATCCACCAAGCGCCCAAAACTTTACCTGGACACCCATTGTAAATATTTAATTGAAATGCAATCAGTGTCTACGTAATTTGTGCAGGCAAATTACAGAAATGATTCCAGCCTTCATATTTTACTTGCCGTATCGCCCAGCCACTTCTTTAAAATCCAGGAATAACTAGCCGGCATAAGTCGCTGTATGACATCCACGATTTTTGCATCGGCACCGATCAGCAAGCGCGGTTTTTTGTTGATCACTGCTTCCAAAATTTGTGCAGCCGCTGACTCAGGACTGGTGCGCGCCAGTTTGTCAAAGTCTGCTAGAGCGCTGGTACGTTGCTCAGCTGCGTCCGGTTCCCCACGGTCCACCCAGCGCGCCGAGTTCGCTATATTGGTTTTGATGCCACCTGGATGAACGCTGGTGCAACTGACATTGCTCCCTGCAATTTTAAGCTCCTGACTCAGGGCCTCGGTTAACCCACGCACTGCAAATTTACTGGCATTGTAAGCAGTTTGATTTGGCACTCCGATAATACCGAAGATGCTGGATATATTTACAATATGTCCCCATGAAGCTTTATCAAGGACAGGTAGAAATGCCTTGGTACCGAACAACACCCCATAAAAATTTATATCCATCAACCATTTAAAGTCCTCTATTGAGGTGCTCCAGAGAGGCCCGGAACCAAGTGCCACACCAGCGTTATTGATGACCAGGTTGACCGCGCCAAATTGTTGCTCTACGCGCGCTGCATAGTCGAAAACCGCAGCCTGATCTGCAACATCTAACACTGTAGCCTCAACCCTGGCACCGCGTCGTGCAACTTCCTGACTGGTTTCTTGTAGATTCTCTGCAACAATATCCGAGATCGCCAGTTGCGCGCCGGCATCCGCCAACTGATACGCTAGTTGCCTACCAATTCCTGAACCTGCGCCAGTAACAACCGCCACACAGTCTTTAAATTTATGCATAATGTCTCATTTATTAATGTTAATAATTGGTAGTGTAATTTCCAACTGATAATTGTGACTTACATTAGCCAACTTGCCGTTCTTGATCTTTCCAGAACGGCTCTCTTAGCTCACGTTTGAGTAACTTACCGCTTGGATTACGTGGTAGCGCATCTGTAAAATCTATACTCTTGGGCACCTTATAACCTGCTATTTTAGTTTTAACATAAGCAATGATCTGCTCTTCGCTGACGGTGGAGCCAGACTTAAGTACAATTATCGCTTTGACGGCTTCGCCCCATTTTTTATCGGGCACACCAATTACGGCTGCATCAGCTATGGCTTCGTGGGAGAACAAGGCGTTTTCAACCTCAGCGGGATAAACATTTTCACCGCCAGTTACAATCATGTCTTTAATTCTGTCATGGATAAACAGAAAACCCTCGTCATCAAGGTAGCCCGCATCACCGGTATAAAACCAATCGTTTTGAATGGCTTTTGAACTGGCTGTCTCGTTTTTCCAGTAACCTTTCATCACGCTGCTTGAGCGATAGATAATTTCACCCACTTCATTGGCCGGCATATTCTGGCCATCATCGCCAAGAATAACGACCTCTGTGCCTGGATAGGCTTTGCCACAAGAGCGCAGTTTGCCCCTTGCTGGTTTGTGATCTTCGGGGGATAAGATGGCGCCTAAACCAGTGGTTTCGGTGAGGCCATATACCTGATAAAAATCACACTTGAAAATATCTTGGGCGGTCAGTAACACATCTTCAGAGAT
>JBLHNW010000278.1:0-5629 GCA_047622205.1 Paraglaciecola sp. | reverse complement strand
CAATCACCGCCAATAATCCTATTCTGATGCAAAAGAGTGCCTAATGAATATTATGGCTGCTCTGCGAGGTACCATGAACATTCGACAGACCATTAAATATAAGTGTCAGCATGATACGCTCCAAAAACATTAAGTAGACAGCCATGATAACGAGTCGAAGAAATAAAGGGTTTGCAAGGCCTGCGCTTAGCAGACCCTGCAATGTATAGATTACAATGTGACTTTAGGGCGACTTCCTAATCCAGCGCCATATACGATTGCATTAAGCAGAAGGCGATTGGTCCCTCGAGCTGCCCCGCGGAAATTTGGCTGACCAGAGAATAATATGATCTGGCCACTGCCTGCTTGCTCCTGAGTAAGATAAGCTGAATTAGCAATCCGTTGTGCAGCCTCAGGCCAGAGTAAACCACTCATGCGTACTAATAATTCTTGTCCTTGCGGGAGCGTAGACCAACCGATGGCATTGGAAGCAGGTTTGTCTGATTCACTTTTTTCCTCGTCACTATCCTTCTCAACTTTTTGATGATTTTTCATTTCTGGGATAGGATTAAATACACCTATCCTCACCACGGCATTGCTTCCATCGGCAGACATAAGCACGGGTTGGTCGCTATATAAAAGCGGCAAGCTGGCATCTACCCCAAAGCTCAACCAATGCTTTTGATCCACTCTTCCAGCTACAATAGCACCAGAGGGCATAAAGCGTTTTTGCCATTTTTCGCGTTTTTCCAGTACCTCTTTCTTTAAAGGTTTGCTGGCGTCGTCCCAGGGGTAGCTGAGTTTGGAATTAATTTTGTGTTGCATCACTAGCCCAACATCAACATTTTCCTGTAGGGCTAACCATTCACGCTGTATCGCCAGGTCATAGTCTTCGGCTTTGTCTAATACATCACCTACTTGTTTAACCTTACTCAAACCATCTTTTTTGCGCGCTAAGTCTCCAGCACTGCGGCTATGGGCAATCAATGTACCACCTTGCTCTACCCAGGCTTTGAGTTTTGCTTGCTGCTCTTTGCTCAATTTTCCAAAACTAAGTGGCATAATCAGGGTGTTGTAACGACGTAAATCTGCTCTGGTGATCGAGTTTATATCTAACTGACTGTGACGGACGCCCAGGTAGGTATCCAGACTCCACCATGTGGCTCCCACGTCATAACTACTAAAAGACCCATGACTTAATATACCGATTTGTGGTTTGCTCAATAGGCGGAAGTGCTGTCCGCCCCAGTCAGGCAGTATTCCGGTGCCCGAGCCACTAAAGATGGAAACAAGCGCCAAATTAAGTTCGTCTGCGGTTTGATTAATGTGGCTCAATAATTCAGCATTTTGCGGATTATCAGTTGTGGTTACAATAACCGAGCCTCTGCTAAGATCCTGTTCACTGAGAATGGCTGCTTTGTCAATTACCCTTACTTGTACCCCTCTCTCCATTAGGCGGGCGGCAAAACTAACCGAGCGGTCATCCGCGCCGTCAACTGCCCAGGCAATCGCATTTTCCACTGCAGCAGCAGATGTGACGTTTGCCGCCTTATAAGGACTTAGATTACGCTGCATGTGTGTCGGCACCATAAGTGCTGATAGTCCATACATCATGCTGAGATTCCATGCAGTAGTGTCGTACATTACCGATGAGCCATCACGAAGATTCTTCTGGCGCTCTTCAATAAGTACCTCTGGTTTCACTGCCGCATCAAACTCCATAATAGCTGCAAGCAATCGAGCTTCTGGTTGACGATTGGGAATAACCAAACTGCCCGCAGGTACGTCGGTTGTAGCAAGGGTCTGTCCGAGCTGATTGACTGCGTTTTTGACTTTAATGCTTTTCTGGGCAACAAACACTTCGATATCTTGAGCTAATAAGCGCTCTATAAGATCCTCCGTCCTGCCGGTATTTTTGTTGGCTAAAATCACAAATGAGCGCTCAGCGTAGGGCCCTTTGTTGGCAACGTTCTGCTTTCGTCCTTGCCAATAATCTGCATACATCGCTTGTGAATGGGTAGCTAGAGTATTTAAGTTGGCCATGGTGCTAACAAACTGGTGATGCACTGATTCCATATAGGTTTGCACTGTACCTTCTGGGCGGCGCACTCCATCTTCTGCCATACGACTCTGCTCATACAATATGTGCATGCTGCCACGATACTCAGAATAGTTCGAATAGCCTGGGTACCAGTTTTCAAACCATTCACCGGTAAAGTAACGCCATCCCTTTTTATCAAACGCCGCCCCTTGATCTTCAGCGAAGGTTAGTGCCCATTTTTGCAAGCTAGGGTTAATGTTTGCATTCAGTGGATCCCTAGGAGGCCCCATCAAATAAGTGCTTTGCGGCCCCATTTCATGACCATCAATCATCAATTGAGGTCGCCAGCGATTAATCAGACTTACCCTACCTTTGGTCTCTGGTTGGGTCAGATAGAAAAAATCTCGGTTCAAATCGAAGAAATAATGATTGGTGCGCCCAGAGGGCCAATCACCGCGATGCAACAATGACTGATCATCAACATTTGGAGCAGTCCCTCTATATTGTTCAAGAGACTTGGCAAACCTCGCTCTTCCATCTGGATTCATCATGGGATCAATAACCACGATCATATTGTCCAACATCTGAATCACTTTTTGCTCTTTCGATGCGGCTAAATGATAAATCGCGGTAATGGCGGCATCTGCACCAGACGTTTCATTACCATGAATCGAATAAGCCATCCATGCGACCGCGGGCAAATCCTCAATAATACTTTTTGCTTGACGATCGTTTATTCCACGAGCATCCGCTAACTTAGTGATATCCGTTTGGATCTCGTCAAGGCGTTGTAAGTTTTTTGGACTGGAAATGAACACCGCATATAGAGGGCGGCCTTCATGAGATTTGGCATATTCAACCACTTTCAAACGCTCACTTTGTTCACCCCATACATCAACTGCCTCAGCAATCTGTGCTGGATTTGCTACCCGCTGTCCAACCGGGAAACCTAAGATCTTATCCGGGTGAGTGATGGCCTGATCATAGTTAGCGTCTAGTAATTTAAGCGGATATTGTAGTTGAGGATCTTTAACCGGTTTCATTAATAAACTGGCGTTTGAAATATTGGAAATACTTAAAAAAACAATTGCCAAAAATAGCAAATTGATAAGTCGCATATGGGGTTCCTTTCTAATTATTATTCTTAAACGTGATGCATAACTGATTAAAATTGACGTGCTACTATATGACGATTTTTCGATGTATACCAGTAAGCTGAGAGTAGTTATGTTTTTAAAAAAGCATCAATGATAGTTGATATATAATTGACTCTAATTGTCAAAGAATTCTCAAGACAACCTTGATAACTCGTCAAAGAAATAAATGGTTATGAATTTTATGATAATGGGTGTCTACATAAGGAAGAGCAACGGTGATTATTGGAGTGATAGTTTCCTAAATTGCTCGGTGTAAACTGTGTCATCTGGGACGTTATTTGTAATAGGTCATACGCCGATTATTTTAAACAACGATTTTTAGTTTTTCTTTGTGAAAAGATCAAAAGCACGAAGCCCAAACCAAATAAGGCGAAAGTAGCAGGCGCAGAAACTGTAGCAATATTCTGCTGTGTCAATCGTATGCCATCAATAGATTGATAAGCAAAATCTTCATTTAATGCACGAAATTCTATTTGATGACTAGTTGAAGTCGCCGTAAAACTGAGCATTTCATTAAACCAGTCAGTCCCAATTGCCAAAACAGCGCCATTGCCAACCACATTTCCATCAATCAAAACCTGTATTGCATTTGCTTGGTTAAAACCAAAATCATGACCAAAATTTGCATGATACCAAGCAAGGTCATAATTCAAACCGATGGAAAACCCCGTAACTAATTGACCAAACGATTCCAAAATATTCGGTAAACTCGCCATTCCAATCCAAGTCCCGCCGTCTGGAGATGCGCTTGGTGTCGTCTGAAAAGTATTATTACCTGGAAAACCTAGATTACTGTTTTCGTCCATGGTGTCGGGCGAAGGTGACAAAATACTCCATCCTGTTGGAACACCGCCATTGCTAAGTGTGCCAGTTAGTGAGCCGTTTGTGATAATGGGAATAGCGTTTGCCGTGCTTACAGAAAAGCAAAACAGTAAAGCAATCATCTTATTTATCGTCAATTTCATATTACCCTCCAGCAGTTGAGGCTTCCCGCCTTATGCATTGAAACTACTCTGTTTCACCATAAATAGCGATTTAAAATTCTGTAAATAGACGGGGCAGTCTTGATTAAAAAAACCGCTACTTCGAATGCTATGTAAGTTACTCTCAAAAAAAATTAACAAAAATTAACAAGACACCCATCCTAATTTTCTTAAAAAGAAGAACAACTAAATGGAGGCAATGTATGTATAGGATTCATTTTGTGTATGAGTATTATGATTGACCTGTTCAAGGGATAGCAGACACGGATGTTGGACCATGTTTCTTTGTATTCGAGTTTTCAGAAGAAAAAGATTGTTTTACAGATATTGCGAAAATGTAAGCCATAAATGCAAGTAAAATAGATTTGGGGTTGTTCGAGGGAATACCTGATTATCCTTTGCCTAAAAATTTGAGGGTATCAATTCATCAAATGGTATCAGATATAGAGAGCGGTAAACTTCCTTATAAAAGAGCATCGGCGATCTTTAATAAAGTGAAAGAAGGAACGAGTAGTGACGTGTTTCTGGTTGATTGGTTTTGGGAATAAATGAACAGAGGATATATAATTTTCATAGACCCTCATCCTAATTTCCATAAAAAACGGGCTTTTTTCTAGGCCTGTGAATTATTCTTAATCACAGCTAGTTTTTGCTTAAATTGGACAGATTAGGCTTTTCCGCACTGACATATGTGCTCCGTTGAGCATCGTCTACCGCAGAACCATTCATTAAATTAACCATGGCAATATAATCTACACTCAATCACCACATTGAGATGCATCTTGGCTCGAGCTAGCGTAAGATTTTGGTCTTAGCTCATACCGACCGAGAACATTTTAAGATGTTGAACAAACCCTCTCTATTACTCGTTTTATGTAGTTTATGCTCTACGTTTGTTTCTGCCAATCAGGATGTTGAAAGGCAAATAGTCCAACATGTCGATGCTCAGCTTGATGAGTCGACGGCGTTGCTTAAAGAGCTGGTCAACATTAATAGCGGCACGATGAATTTTGCCGGTGTTAAACAAGTGGGTATGTTGCTTAAGCAAAAGTATGACACTTTGGGCTTTACTACTCAGTGGCTCGATGGTGCTGAATTCGGCCGAGCCGGGCATTTAGTTGCTACTTATGAATCAACAAGTCATCCAGATGCAAACAAGATATTGATGATAGGGCATTTGGATACGGTGTTTGCTAAGGATGATGATTTTCAAACTATCACTGAGCTTGCTGACGGACGCGTAGCGGGCCCCGGAATTACAGACATGAAAGGCGGCGATGTGATCATGTTGGCGGCTTTGCAAGCTCTGCAAAAGCAAGGTTTGTTGCAACAATTAAACATTAAGGTAGTAATGACAGGTGATGAGGAATCCAGTGGTAAACCATTGTCGCTGTCAAAAAAGGCCATCATCGACGCTGCGATTTGGGCTGATATTGCTTTGGGCTTTGAAGATGGAGATGGCAATGTTA
>JBLHNW010000277.1:0-5633 GCA_047622205.1 Paraglaciecola sp. | reverse complement strand
AGCCGGGAGTGGTAGCTCTGACAGTGGAATCAAAACGCATTAAACTTTTTGATTGTGAATCTCTTGCGTAAACACCGGACGCGTAAAAAACGGCGCTATGTTTGGGAATATCAGATTCCACTATTTTCATCGCTTCACGATAACGTAAGATATGAAATGGTTCGACTTGGGGTTGGTCATTAGGCCAGGTATTCATACTCACATGAAATAATCTGTCACTTTTTTCTGGAATGGGGTCCCCTGCCATTGAACTCACTAAGGCTAAATTAGCGCATAATAAGCCAACACCTACAGATAAAGTCAGAAGTACAAGAAAATACAAAGATGGCGCACGTTTGAAACTGTGCAATGCCAATTTAAGGTTGTAGCTAAACATCAACTGCCTCCTTATTTTTTATCGTTTCAGTTTGAGTGATTCCTGACGATTGTAGTGGCGCATAAATTTTAAAATCAGAAATTTGACCATCAATAATTTGAATATTACGGCTAACTTCTCTTGCTTGATCAGGGTCATGGGTGACCATAATAATGGTGGTGCCGTCTTGATTAAGCTTATGCAGTAGTTCCATAACTTGCCGAGCCATTAATGAATCTAAGTTACCGGTAGGTTCATCTGCTAATAAGATTTTGGGTTCGCCCGCCAATGCTCGTGCAATCGCTACTCGCTGCTGCTGGCCACCCGATAATTGGCTGGGTAAATAATTGGCGCGAGAGGCTAAACCCACTTTCTCAAGCGCTTCTTCAACACGACGCTTACGTTCTGCGGCATTAAAACCACGATATCTCAATGGCATTTCAACATTATCGAATATGCCATAGTCTGGAATTAGATTATAACTTTGAAAAATGAAGCCTATTTTTTCATTTCTTAAGCGAGATAAGTCATCATCTTTTAAGCCATGCACACTCACACCATCTAAGGTGTAATCACCTTGATCAAAGCTATCCAGCAATCCAGCGACATTCAGAAATGTTGACTTACCAGAGCCTGAAGGACCGGTAACAGCCACAAATTCACCCGAATTTACTTCTAATGAAAAGTCTCGTAATGCGTGTGTTTTAATGGTGTCATTACGGTAGATACGTGAAACATTGTTCATAATAAGCATAGGTTTTTCCTTTGAAGCTTGAGTCATACTCTTTAATTGGTTTATTTGTTTTTTTGTCGCTATGAATAACAAAGCGCTAATCTGTAATATTGATTTGCTCTGCGTGACTAAAATCTTGATAGTCAGAAATAATAATTTGATCGTCTTCAGTCACACCTGAGGTCAGTTCAACATAATCAACACTGCTCGCACCGGTGGTAATGGCAATTTTTTTAGCGGTATTATCATCAAACTTTTTAAAAGCAAATTCCCCCGCTAACGAACCCATAAAAGCACCGCGTTTGACCATTAATACGTTAGTTTTCTTTTCAAATTCTATGCGCGCATTAATACGTTGGTTTTGGCGCAATTGAACGCTACTCTGTGAAATCAGCTTGGCTCGTACTTTGACTTGGTTGCCTTTTATTTCTGGTGATATCGCGATGATTACGCCATTTATTTGCTGACCTGAAATTTGCATAGCGACTGTGAGTCCAAGCCCTAGGTCATCTGCGTAGAATTCAGGCACACTTAATTCAGCTTCATACTCAGATAGATCAACAACGGTCATGATAGCCGTGTTTGCTGCAATGGTATTTTTTTGCGCTACCAGCCAGTTGCCTACTACACCAGTCAAAGGTGTTTTGATTTCTAAAGCTTGATGACGACGAACCAATTCATTTAATATCAGTTGTTGTTTCTTGACTAAAAAGTCTCTATTTTTCCGTTCAAACTCTAGGCGTTCTTTAGCTAAATCAACGCGTTTTTTGGCATGCTGAAAAAATAGAGTGGCATCTGCCAAGGTGTCTTGACTTTTCATCCAATCAATTTCACTGATTATTTGTTTTTTGAAGGAAATTTCAGCGCGTTGCTTTTCACGAATGGCCACATTCAGGGCTGATTGAGCGGCATTCATGTTGCTTTCTAAATCTAGCTGGGCGACCTTATCTTCTAAGATACCTCTGTTGGAATTTATACTCAGTTGTTCCAGAGTAGATTCCTGTTGTTTTATCAGCGCATCTAATTCAGGGCTGACCAAGCGTGCCACAATCTGGTTTTGTTTAACTGTTTCTCCGGGTTTTGCCAATAAAGTAATCTGCCCTGCTTCGGTATTGTAAAGCTGTGGAGCGTTAGCGGCGACAGCTTTGCCAGAAACGGCAACATCACGTACAAGCTCTCCGCGCATAACCGTGGCAATGGCCAAGTTCTCACTGTCAACATTCGGTATTGAGGAGTACCACTGACTTAGTGTTGGAAATGCCACATATGACAAACTTAAAACAACTAACAAAATGAACAACCACTTTTTGGGTATGCTTTTCTGAGTTGCGGGAATTGTTTCATCCTGGCTCTGCGTATCTGCAATCATGCTTGTAATCTTTTTTAACTAATTGACTATGCTAACTACGCAAAGTAGATGCCAATTTTGAAAACACTCTAATACACTGTTTTTATTAGGCTTTAATTTCACCTCGGAAAACAAAATGTCCGAACGGACACAGTAAGCGTCCGACACTGTCCACGGACACCATCAGTGGACACACATTCCAATTCAAAACGGACTGATAGTTATTATAAGAATACGTATATACCAATCGACTAAATATTTATTGGCAAGTAAGTGTCAAGAAGGATCATATGTCATCTGATTTAAAACACATTTTGCACATCGGATTTACCTCGATAGTGGACGATCAGGATCACGACAAGTTAAATCGTCTGCATCCGTCAGTCCAATTTCCTTCCTTGTGAAACGCCACGCATTGGCCGTTGATATGCGTTTATCTCCAGGACAATCAATTGTTCCAGTGGCTGATGACAAAAAGGGACGTGGATAGCTTAACTGAATGAAGCGGGCCCAACTCAAACCTTAGGTGAAGTAGTATATGAAAATAATGGCAAAAGCGTTGCCCCACGACAATACCGTTTAGAAGCAAAAAATGCGGAAATAAATCTGTGGTAAAACCTATGTCAGCAATGGTTGGCGTTAGAAGTAATAGTTAAAGGCGGTCGCCTACCGCATAAACTCAGTGGTTACTGATGGAGACATTTAAACTAATAGCCTTACTCAGCTTTATACTGACGTTATCTGGTTGCGCCCTTCTACCCCCTGATCCGCATAAAGACAGTCGATTATGTCGATCTCGAAAAATAGATGGGTGATTGATATGTGATAGCGAAGATACCTGCCTATCTTGAACGCAACGCACACAACGCCGTTGAGAAATATGTATTGAATCAAAATGGCGAGATTGATACCACATTCACTTTTGTGCGGGAGCGTTCGACGGCCCGTTAAAAACGTTTCGCCCGAAGGATTTTATTAGGGATAAACAGAACAACGCACTTTGGGAAATATAATTTATCTGGCTCTTCAAAGCGGACTATCGTATCGTTTATCTGAACGAGGATTACAATTCAGGTTGTTTTCGGATGGCAAGCACGTGATTACGTAAGAGTGATGGCACGAACGCCGAATATATCCGCCGAAGACTTTAAACTGCTTAAAGGTCGCGTTATCATTTTTGGCTAGGATATTGAGAAGCTGGACAGCATGCCACAATATTAGCCACAGGCCGCTGAGTAAATCAACACAAAACAAGCCAGACGTATTACTACTGCGAGAGCATTAAAACTGCCTATGATGGCAAAATTCTTTTAGATAACAGGTAAATAAAATCGAACAATTCATATCATCGTGGTTACTCAAGCACCAGCAATATGCTTTGATAATCGTTCCCCTGATAGCTTTCCTAGAAGCCAGTGTTGGGATAGGCTTGTTTGTCTCCGGTGTGATTCTTTTATCGGTCTGTACCATTTTGTATGTTGAACAAATTGCTACCTTGTCCCAAATTCTACCGATGGCTTTTTGCGGAGCGGTGTTTGGCGACCATTGCGGCTATTATTTCGGACGCTGGCTAGGCCCCCGGTTTTACCACACCCGTTTTGCACAAAATCGTCTTGAGATCTTAAAAAAGACAGAACAACGAATAATAAAGTACGGCAACTTCGCAATATTATTTGGCCGACTAATTACAGCGATACGCAGTATAGTGCCGCTATTAACCGGCGTCAGCGGTATGACACGTTTGAGATACTCAGCGTACGACGTGTTGGCCTGTGGGATCTGGACGGCGGGTCTTGGTTTACTGATCGTTGGCATCGATAAAATCTGGAGTTGAGTAAATTGCGTCTAAACCTATCAAAAATATTATCATGAAAAATTTCATAAGTTTCTCGTCAACACTCTGGGTAACTACCAATCTTTTGCTTGGCTTTGCTTTACTACTTCCTATTTCGATAATCAGCTGGCTAATCCCCTTCCCTGTTGTTTCTCGCTGCTGCACTTTTATAGCAGATCATATTTATCGCATTGCCGTAAAGTTAGATACTTTTTGGATGCAGAAGGTATTGGGCATCGAGCTGGTGATCAAAGGTAAAAGTAATACTCACCAAACCCCTGTGGTGATTTGCAATCATCAATCCTGGTTCGACATTCCACTGGTACAGCAAGTTATTACCGGCAATGGGCCCATTATTAAATTTTTAGTTAAACGAGAAATCGTCTGGGTACCTATCATTGGTTGGATATGCTTAGTGCTCAATTTTCCTAGATTGCGCCGTCGCAAAAACAATGGCACGGGCGAAAGTGACTTTTCAATTATCCAACAGGCATCAAAAGACCACGGTAATGAATCTGGCGCGCTGCTCATTTTTCCAGAAGGAACACGCTTCTCTGAGGCGAAAAGAGTAAATCAGAAGGTTCCCTATGACCACCTGTTAAAACCCAAAGCAGGTGGATTAAAAATGATTAAGCAACACGCTAACGCAGACACCAGCTTGGTCGATATAACCATCGACTATCACCAAAAAAAAGTTCATATTTGGAATTGCCTACGTGCTGACCCGGCAAAGATCACTATTACCCTTGAGCACTACAATCTTACAGAGATTGATGATATTGAGGCTTGGTTGAACAAACGCTGGCTAGAAAAAGACAAACTTATGTCTGGCCAATAACGCTAATATCAACTGCAAAACAAACAACTTCAAAGCAGCAGCAACAGATTCCAATCATCACAAGTACGTTCATTCTTGAATCCATATTACCAGCTAATGCATCTAATAAAGTAGGTGGCGATTTTCGTTACAGTATCTAGGTAGCATGAGGGATTTCTGAAAAACCTCTTATTGAGCTGATCAGGTAAACCAATCAAGCAATCATGAAAAATTTAAGTAAGCCCGTGACAAGTCAAGCTCACCCCGTTTCACATCAAACGCACTGGCATTGGCTGAATGCACTTAGTGGCGAGTATGTCTTTGCCTACATGGCAGTAAGCAATGAGCGCGAGCATGGAGCAGAAGCTTCGACTTGAGTGGTCCGACACAAATTCAGCAAAAACACAGCGGGTGTTGTACGTAATACATCACCGCCGATCGAATGATTTCCTGTGACGTCTTGAGATATTTGAACAGGTTTTTCTTAGGCATCCTCAAATTATAGCGCTACACGATCTAGTCTCTAAGTAAATTTGACAACACCGC
>JBLHNW010000276.1:0-5641 GCA_047622205.1 Paraglaciecola sp. | reverse complement strand
CTGATAATAGGCAAAGTTTAGCTGAACTGGATGTCATTTTGATGCGCAAAGATCCGCCCTTTGATGGCGAGTTCTTGTATGCGACACAGATGTTTGAACTGGCTGAGCAGGCAGGCACATTAGTGGTAAATAAAGCCCAAAGCTTACGCGATTTTAATGAAAAGCTATTTACCTCATGGTTTCCTGAGCTTATTCCCGACACAATAGTTACCCGTAACTCTGATCTTATTCGTCAGTTTCACCAGGAACATCAAGATATTATCTGCAAACCCCTTGATGGCATGGGGGGCACTTCTATATTTAGAGTGAAACCGGATGGCAATAACCTTGGGGTGATTATTGAAACTTTAACCGAGTTGGGTAGCAGATATGCGATGTTTCAGAAGTATTTGCCGGCAATCAAGGACGGCGATAAGCGTATTCTGATTGTTGACGGACAAGTAGTACCTTATTGTTTAGCACGTCTGCCTACAAAAGGCGAAACGCGAGGAAATCTGGCGGCAGGAGGTACGGGGCGACCTCAGCTACTCTCTGCATCAGATCTTGAGTTAGCGCAAAGTATTGCGCCCACGTTGGTCGAAAATGGTCTGATATTTGTTGGCCTCGATGTTATTGGCGATCGTATTACGGAGATAAATGTGACTAGCCCCACTTGTGTGCGTGAACTTGAAGCGGCCTATGATATTAGTATTACTGGTATGTTATTTGATGCGATTGAAAAACGTTTGAATAATAGTAAAAGAAATGTCGCCAGCTTATCCAGTATAGGAGAGCCCTAGAAATTATGGACAGTTTGCAAAACTACCTGTTGGTTGCGACTCCTTCTATGGAGGATCCTTATTTTTCACGCACAGTGACCTATATTTGTGAGCATAATGAGCATGGTGCAATGGGGCTGGTGATAAATCAGCCTGTGGGCATGAATCTTAAACAGCTCATTAATCAAACTGATGAAAAAGCAATTGTTGACGACGATAAAGCTGAGGATATTATTTTAGCTGGTGGGCCCGTTGGTCAAGATCGCGGTTTTATTTTACACACCTCTCAACCTGGGTGGAGCTCTAGTTTAGAGATTACATCTGAAATTATGGTCACCACGTCAAAAGATATATTGTCGTCACTCGGTAACGCTGCTGGCCCGGAAAAGTGTCTAGTGACCTTAGGTTATGCGGGTTGGACTGCAGGGCAGCTTGAGCAAGAAATTCAGACCAACTCGTGGATAATGGTTGAGGCTGATTTAGACATTTTATTTGATGTACCTATACATAAAAAATGGGAGACAGCGGTACATAAGTTAGGCATTGATGTCTGGCAGCTTGGGCCAGATGTAGGCCATGATTAGTTGTATACCCAAGCGACCTCAAAATGCAGAGTTCAGCGGGAATTCAAATCGTCAGAGACAAGGCATTTGTGTTGAGTCATAGTCTTCCTATGTCCAATGCAAATAACGCAGTAGGTGGCGGTTTGAAACCCGCCCGAAGGGAACTTAGACAGGAAATCAGTGCGACGTTACAACACTTGAAAAGGGAATGCCATTCCCTGCGTGTTGTGCCTTGCCCTGGTTTCCTGTCTAAATTCTGAACCTGCATTTTGAGGTCACTTGGGTATATAAGCTATGAGTAAAAAGAAAACTGGTCAACGTACCGTGCTGGCATTTGATTTTGGAACTAAAAGTATTGGCGTTGCTGTAGGGCAGGAAATAACCGGCACAGCGTCTCCACTAAATGCCCTTAAGGCCACCGACGGCATTCCAAATTGGGATGTTGTGGCAAAATTATTTGAAGAGTGGCAACCCCATATAGCAGTTGTAGGATTGCCGCTGAATATGGATGGCAGTAATCAACAAGTGACTTTTTCTGCGAAAAAGTTCGCCAATCGTTTAAGTGCTAAATACCATCTTCCGGTTGAAACTTGTGATGAACGCCTAACCACTGTTGATGCTAAAGCTCAATTATTCGATTTGGGTGGCTATAAGAAGCTGAATAAAAAATCCATTGATAACGCATCGGCCTGTTTAATTTTTGAAAGCTGGATAGCGCTGCAATCAATTGAAAGATAATCGTTGAATAGACTTTCTAATTTGCACACCAACAAAAAAAGAAGAGCTAATGTTTAGAATATTGTTTTTTGCGCTACTACTGACAAGTATTAATTTTGCCAACGCTAGCCCTGCGGCTGTTGAGCGGCTAGAAGCTCCTCAATGGCAGTTATATAATGAAGCTGAGCAACTAGTTGACTCGACAGACTTTGCGGGTAAACCCCTAATCATTCATTTCTGGGCGACGTGGTGTCCGTACTGTAAAAAACTGCAACCTGGGCTCGACAAACTGTATAAAAAGTATCAGGCAGATGGCTTACAGCTTATTGCTATTAGTTTTCGAGAAGACGAAGGTGCGACACCACAAGCTGTATTGGATGAGCGTGGCATGTCTTTTTCTACGGTAGTCAATGGAGAGCAGGTGGCGAAAGACCTGTTTTCAGTTACAGGTACTCCGACAACGGTATTTATTGACCGCTTAGGGCGTATAGTGACAACTACAAGGGTGTCAGACCCGGATGATCCGAGGCTGGAAAAAATCGTAAAAGCGTTATTAGACAAATAAACTATATATGGATAGGGACAAATCTACCATTTTTTGTCCTTTAATCTTTATTCTGCGTCAGAGTTCTGTTATTTTCCTCGCTCATTTATACCCAAGTGACTTCAAAATACAGAGTTCAGCGGGATTTGAAACCCGCCCGAAGGGAGCTTAGGCAGAAATTCAGAGCGGCGTTACAACACTTGAAAAGGGGATACCATTCCCTACATGTTGTGCCTTGCTCTGACTTCCTGCCTAAGCTCTGAACCTGTATTTTGAGGTCACTTGGGTATAATCGTCCAGATGTCTTCTTACTGTTTACCTACCCGGGAATTTCCATGAGTAAAGTGTCGTTGCCAAAAGATAAAATTAAAATTCTGCTGCTAGAAGGGCTGCATCAAAGTACGTTAGATACCCTTAAAGCCAATGGTTACGAGAATATTGAGTCATTAAAAACATCTCTACCAGAAGATGAATTAATTGAAAAAATACAAGACGTACATTTTATTGGCATTCGCTCACGTACTCAATTAAATGAGAATGTGATTGCTGCAGCAAACAAACTGGTTGCTGTAGGTTGTTTTTGTATTGGTACTAATCAAGTTGATCTAAACGCTACTCAAAAACGTGGTATCCCAGTATTTAATGCTCCTTTTTCGAATACTCGTTCGGTAGCAGAATTGGCTTTGGGTCAAATTATATTGTTGTTACGCGGTGTACCTGCAAAAAATGCCAAAGCTCACCGCGGCGAGTGGGATAAAAGTGCCGTAGGTTCTTTTGAAGCTCGCGGCAAAACCCTTGGCATTATTGGTTATGGCCACATTGGTACACAGTTAAGTATTTTGGCAGAGCATCTTGGTATGCGTGTTCAGTTTTTTGATATTGAGGATAAACTGGTGTTAGGCAACTCTACTCAGGTCAAGAGTTTAAAGCAGCTGTTAAAAACCTCTGATGTAGTCAGTTTACATGTACCTGAAACCAAACAAACACAAAATATGATCGGCGCAAAAGAATTGGCTAGTATGAAGGATGGAGCAATATTAATGAATGCTGCCAGAGGCACTGTTATTGATATTGATGCTTTAGTTCAGGCTCTTCAAAGTGGCAAATTACGCGGTGCGGCTATTGATGTTTTCCCGGTCGAACCGAAGTCAAATAACGAACTATTTGAGTCGCCTCTCACTGCATTCGATAATGTTATTTTAACCCCCCATGTTGGAGGCAGTACTCAGGAAGCTCAACAAAACATCGGTATTGAAGTGGCAGGGAAATTGGCGAAGTACAGTGATAATGGCTCAACGCTGTCTGCGGTAAACTTTCCAGAGGTTTCTTTACCCGAACATACGGGTAGCTCCAGATTGTTACACATCCACAATAATGAACCAGGAATTTTGATAAAAATCATTCAAGCTTTTGCTGAAAAAAATATCAACATAGCTGCCCAATATTTGCAGACCAACGAGAACATCGGCTATGTGGTGATTGATGTGGAAACGGATGATGCGGATGAAGCCTTCGAACAGCTAAGCCTAATTCCAGGCACCATCAAAACCCGTATATTGCATTAAGTCATTTACAATATTGAGCTAAGAAACCCCTTAGCTCAATTCTTATAAAGAGCCCTCAGCTAATTAACAGATAGCCTTCAGCTACCTAATCGATAGTCCACAGTATCTATAAAAGCCATCGGTGTATTTTTCTTATTGTTTGAGCATCGTACTTAGTGGGAAATGAATGACAAAATGTACCCCTTTTTCAGGTTCGGAATAACAATCTATTTTGCCTTTCAACACCTTCATGACAATGTTATTACAGATATGCATACCCAAACCTGTGCCTCCAGAATCCTTGGCAAGAGTGAAAAAAGGTTTATAAATATTTTCAATGGTCTCTTGGCTCATTCCTTTGCCATCGTCCTGATAATCCAGCTGTAAAAACTGTTTCCCTTCATGGTCTGAACTGGTTGTTGCTTGAATAATGATTTGCCCTGAGTAACCAGGCCAGAATGCATGTTGCGCCGAATTCATAATCAAATTTATTAGAAGTTGACTGATTGCACCAGGATTACTGATAATTTTTAAATCTGATGGAATGTCGATGCAAAATTTATGTAGCTTTGTTTTTAAGTTCGGTTTAAGAGACAGTAATATTTCAAAAACATAGTCACACAAAACGAAGTGTCGTATTTCCTGGCTATGTTGATCAATTGATAACTGTTTAAACGAGCTTATCAAGGTATCTACACGTATAAGATTGCGCAAGATAATATCAGACGATTCGTGACACTCTTTGTAAAACGACTCCAATTCGGATTTTGTTAATTGTTGATCGCGCATTTTTTGCAACGATGTCTGCTGCATTCTCGTAAAACAAGTGGATGCAGTAATCGCAACACCAATGGGAGTATTAATTTCATGGGTCAAGCTAGACATCATGGTGCCCAGTGCTGCCATATTTTCCAGCTCAAGTAATTCAGCTTGTAGATCGGCTCGTTGTTGCAATACTTTCGTGAGTAAAGACTTCGCATCAATTACCTGTTTTCTTAATTCTTTTGTTTCTTTGTGTATCAGGCCAACTGCACTGCTATGTTGCATCAATACTGCAATTGTGTCGGCTGCTATCGTGAGAACTGATTGTTCCTCTTGACTTGGCAATCGGTGATTGCTGAAGTAAACAGTCAATACACCCCGCACGTTATCTGCAGCTGAATAAACGGGCTGTGACCAGCTCGCTAGTAGCCTGTTTTCTTTGGCCTCGCGCTGCAAATCTGCACAACTTAAGGTAGCTAAAATATCTTCACAGAAAACGGGTTCTCTGTTTAAAACCGCAGAATGACAAGCAAAAGGCTTTTGAGAAATCGTAAAGTTTTCGAGTAAAGAGATAAAACGTTGAAAAGCTGTTTTGTCAGGGGATACAGTTGTCAATTTAGAACTGTCGTCGCTCACTAACATTAGATTAGCGTAACAACTGCTTAAAGCTAGTTCCAGATTCTGCATAAGTGGTAGCACACTGGATTCCCAGGACCCGCCCAATAGCAGGCACTGCATAGCGTCTGCACGTCC
>JBLHNW010000275.1:0-5660 GCA_047622205.1 Paraglaciecola sp. | reverse complement strand
AACTACTAGCATCAATGGCTGGCGTGTACTTACTATATCCACTGGTAAGTGTGAAAGTCTTTTTAATTCAACGGGCTAGCAACATGCGTTTTTATAGCCTTAGAAATGCTGGATGTATTTTTGCAGAAAACCTGACCATTGCTGTATTTGTTATCTTCGATTTTGGCATTATGTCTGTTGTTTATGGCAAATGGGTATTTGCAATCTTGTGGGTATGCCTATTTTTCTTTGCTCCTGTACAACGTTTTGGCATCGGTTTTCAACTCAGCACCTTTCTTATTCTTTGCAGAACATCAAGTCAATTGCTGTCAACCGAGTTGATAAGAGCTCTGCGCATGCAACTCGACATGCTCATTGGTGCTCGATTGTTAAGTCCCGAATTGTTTGGAATATATAGCTTCGCCAAAAGTGCTGGAGTCGGTTTAAGTCAATCGCTTAATAATGCATTTAACTCGGCTCTTTATCCTTATCTTTGTGATAAACACAGGCAAGGAAAAATCACACAATACGTCCGCTGGGTCTATCTAGTCACCACTGCGGTTGGCCTGTTGTTTGTGCTTCAGGCATTCGCTGTGCCGATCTACGTGCCACTCCTGTTCGACCAAGAATGGCAACAACAATACTTGGTGATCACACTGTTATGTCTTGCCGCATTGTCTAGTATTTACGTAGATACCCATTGCAACTTATTGCGAGCACAAGGAGCCTATAAGCACGAATTATACACTCGACTATTCTGCCTGGTTATAAGTACGGTCAGTTTACTCAGTTTTCAAATCGATACACCTGAGAGTCTCGCTCTTATGGTCTTGGCAAGTAGCATATCTTGGCTCTTGGTGTTGCTTCCGTGGCAAACCATCAACAATTTATACAATCTATTAAAATCACCTTCTATCAGGAGCCAATCTAATGAATAAACAATCTCTACCAATGGTGTCAGTAGTTATCCCAATGTTTAACGTTGAGCAATATATCCAACAATGTATTGGCTCTGTTTTAGCGCAGACTTTTAGAAATTTCGAAGTAATCTGTGTTGACGACGGATGCACTGACGGCACACTGAATAAACTCAAACAATTTAATGATCCTCGCATTAAAATTATTCAACAAACCAATAGAGGATTATCTGGTGCCCGAAATACTGGAATTCTTGCTGCAAAAGGGATCTATGTCGCATTACTTGATGCTGATGACTTTTGGTCGAATGAAAAGCTGACCTATCATGTCAATCACCTTAATTGTCATCCAAATGTAGGTGTTAGTTATTGCCCTTCTTTATTTGTGAATGAACAAGGCGCGTTAATGGGAATAGGTCAATTCCCGAAATTGAAGCACGTCTCAGGTAAGGATGTATTTTGTCGCAATCCTGTTGGTAATGGCTCAGCGCCGGTGATCCGTCGTAGATTGCTGCACGAAGTAAGTTTTCAGTGCAGTGAAACCGGCCGAAAATGCGTATTTGACGAACAATTGCGTCAGTCAGAAGACATTGAACTTTGGATTAGGGTCGCATTACTTACAAAGTGGGATTTTGAAGGGATTGCCACTCCTCTCACCTATTATCGCGTCAATGACGGTGGACTCTCTGCAGATTTAAAAAAGCAATATGCAAGCTGGTGTTTAGCGGTAAATAAAAATATAGCTGGCAACGAAGTTTTCTTTAATCTCTATCTTGCCTTAGCCAGAGCTTATCAATTTCGCTACCTTGCACGCAGAGCCATTCGCTCCGGTGATGGCTGGAGCGCCATAAAATTAATACACAAAGCATTCATTACTCACGCTGGAATAATTATTGAAGAGCCGCTTCGCTCCTTATCAACTTATGGATGTGCACTAATATCTATTTTACCCCACTCGATTTATCGTTTTATCGAGACTAGAGCCATGAATTTCATTCAACAACGTGCCCTGACTGCTCGCTGATTTCGTCTAAATAGAGGAGTATTACTTTTGAGAAAACAGCAGCCTATTAGGAAGGACCCCGACATCATGAGCCTCCTGAGTCGATTACCTCAGGAGACTGCATCAACCTTAACTGACACCCAACTCCAACATATTAAAGTAGCGGTCGGCAGCGGCCAATATCGCAAACATAAAGTCGATTTCAGAGGTACAGTACCTATCCCATTTACTAAACACCGAGTGTATTTTGTGTTGTTAATGGGTCGTAACTTGCGCACACTTAACAGGCGCGAAAAATCATTAGCACTAGCCGCATTGTTAATCTTAACTAGCCTATTCTTGTTGCTCAGCGCACTAGGCGGTGCAGTCATGTTGTATCTCATCAAATCAGCTTTGGGGATTAATCTTTTGGATGATTTTTCATTCGGTCTATGGGCTTGGTTTAGTAATCTCGGCAGTTAAACCATTAAGTTATTTCAACTTCATAATTTAGACGATCCCCCCCCTCAACCTACTTCTAGAAATATCCCCAAGTCACTTCAAACGCATTTTCCAACAGGATTTTAAAATGATTTAGATGGGGCCTGCCAAGCAAGGCGCAAATTTTCAATATATAGTACGAGGTAGTTATGGGCGCTAAATCAAAAATAACCAAACTTACGGTCGTCGCCCGACGCCCTATATACATCGCTTTAAAATCGGCAGGAACTGGACGACAAAGGCACTCGTCTTCTGTGTTGTTCTCTTTAAAAAGGTAGACGATAATCAATCAAAGGGGCGTATTGAATAGACGCGCCAGAGTCATTCTGAAGTGGGTGTTTGAAATGGGTTAGGTATATCAAATCGCTCAAAAACTCATGGGAATATTAGAATGGACTTGCCTCAGTCCTTGCGACAAAGACCAGAAAAATGCGCTGACAAACCTCTATGTGTGGACGACTAAATATTCGTTAAAACTTATTATCATATCTGACAAGGCAGGAATAATTGCCTTGTCAGATACGCCCATAAAACGTGAAACATTGGCTATGCTGCATTTACAATCTTGGAAATCAGCATATTTTTCATTGATAAGACATTCTTTACCCGCCAAATCAGCCAGTATCGGATTTGACTAGCGTAAAAACTTATTCTGTCCGTCAACGAAAACACCATCTTTTGTCCTTCAGTGTAATAAAAACAATCAGCTGAATGTTTTAACCAATCATCGTCGGATTTATTTTTAACATGTAAAAAACTAAATGGGTTATTTACACGAATTTCCCTGCGCATCTTAATCTGTTCTGGCGTTCGCTGAGCATAATGTCGACAAATGGGTGACGGATGATACAAGTTTTGACAAAACGGGGGAACCTTGCCACTAATATTTTCTGACCACGTTTGGCTAGGAGAATTTCTGAAAAACCGCGGTTCACGCCAGTTTATCCGATAATAACGACGTCGTTGTGAGACCGATTGGGTCTTATCTTCATTCTCGTAGGCGGCTAAGTCGTTGTCGGTAAAATAAAACTGCGCCTGCCAAACGCGCATTTGATTCTTACTGCGTTGCATGGCCTTGACCAACATTGGACGGGGATCGTCTGTGAGCATTTCATCTGCATCTAAAATATACCACCAATCGGAGGCAGAAAATTCAGAATGAAACATGTTATAGACACGATTTCTGAATTGGTTACGATAGATTTCATCGCTATGGACTGCAATAATCACCCTGGGATCTTGTGCCGCTTTATCACGTATAAGCTCCCAGCTGCCGTCATCTGATCCATTATCAAACACATATATATTGTCGCAAAAGCGTAAAGCATTATTGAGAGTTTCGATAATGATGTCGGCTTCGTTTTTGATGATACAAATGGCATTCAATTTCATAATATTACCTCGTACTACTTTGAATATACATGGGCAGAAAGACCTCTGATTTGAGTCAAATATGCCCGGGGGGATAAAATAAGTTTGCTGATTAACCACAGGTTAAAACAGAAAAAATGCAAAGGTTTTAACCTGCAGCATGGGTGTTTTAATAACTGCCGCGCTATAGCTAAGTTGCCGGCACGAAGATTTGATTTTACTAAATGACAAACGTGTGCTGCACAGCATGTCAATATGGATTTTTTCAAACTAGCCTCAGTAAAGTCAGTCTCCACTAAAGTCAGTAATCTCTTTGCGAAAGGCAGTACGTCATCAGGTAAATGTCTATCGCAGGCTCTATTTTCACTATCTGTATGATACTTTAAGAGGACTAGCGGAGAATAAACAATGCTGGCTAGAAGTGCAGCCTGGGAAAACAATTCTTGATCTTCCCCCATACATTCACCTACAGGAAATCCACCAAGTTTGGTAAACAAACGACGAGTGATAACCGTACTGGATACCATGAATGGCAAATCGCCATTTGCTACGACATCAAAATAATTATCTAAAACACAGCCTTGAGGCGGAATATGACCAATGGCAAGTTTGGGGTCGATGTAAGTATTACCCTCGCAAACCTTCTGATAGTTGCTTGCAAAGAACTCATGACCAGAAAAACGTTCAATCAACTTACTCATTTCAAGTAAGAAAAAGGGTGACCATTGATCATCAGCGTCGATGAACGCAATGTGTTCATACTTTGCCAGGGAAACACCATAATTTCGAGCGAATGACACGCCTTTATTTGCTTGTTTCACCAACTTTACATTCGGCATATTAAGTGCTGAAACCTTTTCAGCGCTGCCATCTGTTGAACCATCATCAACCACAATAACCTCTGCAGGCAACAAGCGTTGCTGGCGCAACGAATCAAGCGTACGACACACACTTTCAACTTTATTATAAAGCGGTATTACTACTGAAAACTGTATTGTATTCATCGATTTACCCCCAATTCAATAATGCAGCTTGAATAGCTTCATCCACTTTAATAATAGGCAGAGCAAAGCCCATGCCAATACCACTTCTTATGGTTTCGGCTAATGTTTGGGGACACACGTCTTGGGCGTCAAACTGATACTGTTCGGCGACGCCTACCTGCTCACACCAGTTCTTACATTTGCTATGGTAGTTTATTGATATAGAAGGCGTATTAGCCATATATGAGAGTATCGCGGAGTGCAATCTCATAGAAACCGTTGCTTTAAATCCGGCGATACGTTGTAACACTCTAAATGGGTTTGGATCATAGGTAATATGGGTTACGGGTATATGTTCAGACAATCCTGCCAGGATCTGCTGATGAACATGAAAATCGCCAAATACAGGGTGACCGTTAAAATCTAACAGGTAAATATCTTCATTGGTGTCCAGCCAGGTTTTTTCAATGGCCGCAATAGCCATTTTGACACGCCGCTGTTCATTCTCGGCATTGACATTGCCAAAGGCATCTATGGCCTGTTGACATAAATTGAACATTACGCCTTTGCGTTCTATCGGCACAAGATGATTAGATTGATGACACAGCATTAACGGCGCGAGGTCAAAGGTCAATTGCACGTTCGCGTTTGGCGCAATAGCGTTCGCTATCTCCAGACTTTTAGCATCTCGGACCCCGACAAAACCACATTCAGATAAGAATTTAGTACAGGCTTTTTCTGCCCCTACGGATTGGAATGGTTCAATACCCACACCAACACATCTGCTTGATTCTCGATTGGCTAAAGTGATCAGGTGCCGCTTAAATTGGATGTCCTTTTCACTATGTAAAACCGAACCGCCACCAAAGATCACTCTTTCACTTTGCAAAGCATTCTTATAATGCAAAAAACGATGTTGACCGCGAA
>JBLHNW010000274.1:0-5663 GCA_047622205.1 Paraglaciecola sp. | reverse complement strand
CAGGCTTGTTCGAGCGAATCCGGTGGCGCATCAAAGCCTGTGTGAAGAATAGCGCTATTGCTTTTAGATGCACCATCCAGCACGTCACTGGCCTTTTCCAGCACAATAACCTTGGCGCCATCCAGCGTTAGGCGTCGTGCCATCGCACAACCCACGACACCAGCACCGACAATGGCGACATCATAATCAAGTTCGGGGCTTTTTCTGTTAAATGAATGATCAGCCGTATACTGGTCCAAAACTACATTTTCCTTAAAGTCAGTAATAATAAGTTGATTGAAAGTCATTAACTAAGGATGTCATTGACTTTGCATCGGAATAGAGGCATTTGCATTTTGCATAGTTTTAAAAATCATAGTCAGTAAGAAACTATAGACATTATTCAATAGATACGAAAATAATCACTCAATGGCTCATTATTAAACCGACATCCTAACTTTGATATCCGGCCTATTGCGACGAGCCTTTAAAAGAACTAAATTAATGATCAAAATAAATTTAGGGTGCATTTAAGGTGGAACTTGCTAAGTTCCACCTTACTGTTATGAAGGTTTATGAATAACGATACGGCACACCTGCCTTCTCCATCACTTCGTTATACTCTTTGAATATTTTGACAACCCGAGCGGCACGTTTATTTTTTGATGCAAGTTCGTCCCAGAATTCATTAGCATCATTGACAACGGTATCCCACTCTTCCTTCGGTATTGTTGTCAGCTCAAGTTTATCGCCGTTCACACGAAGATCGGCCTCACCACCCCAATACCAAACTTGTCGGTAATAGTGAGACTGATCCATTGTAATTTTGAATAACTCCTGTAAGTGAGGAGGAACCTTAGCCCAGCTTTCAGTGTTGGCAAAGTAGGATCCACACCATGCACCCGTGACGTTATTGAGCAGCGCATAATTACAAATGTCGGCCCAGCCAACTTCATATGCTTCTGTGAAACCACACCAAGCAACGCCGTCAAGCTCACCCGTTTGAAGTGCAACTTCGACGTCTTCCCAGGGGACTGTTACTGGAATCAGACCGTATCGGGCTAAGAAACGACCGGCCGTAGGAACACCAAATACGCGCTTGCCACGTAGATCTTTAAGTGAACGAATGGGATCTTTGGTAAAGATATGAAGCGGATCCCACGCACCAGCGCCTAACCATTCCACGCCTTCGATTTCATCGTAAGCTTCTTTCCAGATTTCGTTCAAACCATAGCGTTCAAATAAAACGGGGAGGTCTAGGCTGTAACGTGTTGAAAATGGAAAGTAACCACCGAAATCGGCAATGTCCGCAGGTGACGCCATAGTTGCGTCGTCTGATTGTACTGCATCTAATGTGCCGTCTTGAAGGGCCCGAAACAACTCACTGGTTGGCACCAGTTGGTCGGCGTAATACAGCTCTATTACCATCTCACCATTCGCAGCCTTATTAAATGCCTCAATCTGTGGTTTGATTACATGAGCACCGAGTGGTGCACCGGAGTACGTCTGAAGCCTCCATTTAATTGGATCACTCGCCTTGACTATGTTTGGGGCTGAAATTGCCGTCGCTGCCACTGCAGCGCCAACACCGGCCTTTTTTATAAAATCACGTCTGCTACTCATATTGTTCTCCGAAGTGTTAAATTATTTGGCAAAATATTTACCAAAATATAAACCCCAAAACAAAGGGTACTACTATTTTCCGTATACGTAATTGGGTAACCACATTGCGATTTCAGGAAAAACCATAATTAGTGCCAGCGCACCAGCCATCACTAAAACAAAGGGAATAATTGAATTGTAGATATCAATTATTGAAATTTCTTTGGGTGCCATTGCTCGCATTAAAAACAAGTTGTATCCGAATGGTGGCGTCATATAGGCGATCTGGGTCGTGATTGTGTACAGCACCCCGTACCATATAAGATTAAAACCCAGCGCATCGACCAGAGGAATGTATAGCGGAGCAACAATGACCAGCATTGCCGTATCGTCGAGAAATGTGCCCATTATCAAAAAGGATAGCTGCATCAAAATTAGGATTGTCCAGGGACTAAGGCCAAACTGCTCTGTAAAAAGGCTATCGATCGCCTTAACGGCACCTAAACCATCGAACACTGCACCAAAACCGAGCGCAGCTAGAACAATCCACATGAACATACAAGAGATTGCTAGCGTTTGACGTACCGATACTTCAAACACTTTTTTGGTCATGCGCCCCTTTAAAACTGCAGCAAAAAAAGCGGCCATAGCGCCGATAGCCGAGCTTTCAACTAAACTGGTCCATCCGTTGATGAAAGGAACCATCATGGTAAAGAAAATTCCAAGAGGTAGTAGTCCAGACAGAAGCAGGCGGCGTTTTTGTGACTTGGTGATAACGTTCATTTCTTCAGCCGGAATCGCTGGCCCAAGGTGGGGCTGAAACTTGCATCTAACTGCGATGTATATGACGAATAAGACGGCCATCATTAAACCCGGAACAAGGCCTGCCAGCCACAATTGTCCAACAGGTTGACGTGCAATCATGGCATAGAGAACTAAAACGACTGAAGGCGGCACCAGTATTCCCAAGGAGGACCCCGCCTGAATCACACCAGTAACCATTCGCTTATCGTAACCTCGTCGCAGCAGCTCAGGTAGTGCGATGGTGGCACCGATCGCCATTCCAGCAACAGAAAGTCCGTTCATAGCCGAAATCAGTACCATAAGCCCGATCGTTCCGATTGCAAGTCCACCGTTTATCGGCCCCATCCAGACATGAAACATCTTATACAAGTCTTCGGCGATTTTACTTTCTGACAGTATGTACCCCATGAAGATGAACATTGGTAGCGTTAGCATTGGGTACCATTTCATTACTTTCATTGCGGCACCAAACGGAATATTTACCCCTCCTACACCCCATAGGGTGAGAGCAGCGATGGCAGCAATCGCACCGATAGCGCCAAATACGCGTTGCCCGGTTAAAAGCATCAACATCATTGAAGAAAACATAAATAATGCGATCAATTCCTGAGACATCAGATTTGTACTCCCCGTAGTTTGGCAATATCTTTAATTAATTCAGAGATCGACTGCAGCAACATTAAGAAAATTCCAAAGCACATTATGGATTTTATAGGCCACATAAGTGGGCGCCATAAACTAGGGCTGAGTTCACTATACTGAATAGCGTAGAGAGTTGAATTTATGCCGCCTGTTAGCAAGACTCCAAGATAAAAAATTAGAAACAATACGGTAAAGCAATCTACCCAGGCTTTTTTGCGTTCCGACCAGTCTCCATAGAAAAGATCCATACGGACATTTGATCCAAGCTGAATCGAGTAGGCCCCCCCAACGAGATAATAGGCAACAAGAACGAATTGCGCTGCTTCCATTGTCCAAAAGGCTGGCACAACGAAGAGCTGTTTCGAAATAGTCGACCAGGCCAGAATAGCGATTAATAAAAAGATCGTGTACATCATGAATCGACCAATCAAATAATTAAAGCGATCAACAATACGAACAAAAGCCATCATGAATTGCGGCATACTCTCAAACCTCTCTTAGTCGAATTCTCAACTTTTCGCATGGGGACTTTGCACAGAAAACTGTTTAGATATTCGAGGAGACAAAAAATCGTGATTCATTACAATATACCAACCTTGTTTTCAATCAACGCATTATAGAGAGCAGGCTCAGGAAATTTATCGACGATGAGGTTATTAATTTCTTCCAGGTCACATACTTTAAAAGCGGCTCTATGTTCATATTTTGAACTATCCGCAACAACCGTAAGCCTTGATGCTGCCTCAATCATTGAACGACCTACTTGCGCTTCGTCATTTGAATAATCCATCGCTCCAGTAATATCGAGAGCACCTATCGTAATAATGGCATGGTCAGCTCGAAATTTTTGGATATCACTTATTGTTGATGAACCAACGGTCTGTGAGTTACCCTTTATATACCGCCCCCCCAAAAGATAAACTTCCGCTTCACCTGTTCCCGAAGCGAAAGTCGCTGCTATGCGTGTTGAATTGGTGACCACGGTCAGACTCTTGACCCGCGACAACGCCTCGGCGCAGATCAGTGTAGTAGAACCAGTATCCATAAAAATTGTTTGTCGGGGCGTTATTAATTTCGTGATTTTTTCAGCGATCAATCGTTTGGCGAGCGCATTTCGCCCCATCCTTTCATCAAAAGCGCCCTCGTCGCACCGCAGAACATGACGCGCACCTCCATGCACTTTACGAATACGCCCCGCGTCCGCCAAAACACTGAGATCACGCCGAATTGTCTCTTGAGAACTATTAAACTTGATCGCAAGTGTTTCGACACTGACTTCACCATCTCGCACTATCAAATCGAGAATTTCTTGCTGTCGAACTCTGGGCTTAACAGTAGAGCTGCGTCCAGCCATTACAGCAAGCTCTCAACAACAAAAATACCTGCAACATTTCGACTTGTAGCCGAATTTATTTTATGGACAAATAGCCAAGTGGTCATTAAGATGCGTAACGTTTTGATTTTAATGATATTAATTATTTTTAAATTTAATTTTTAATTTACCATATCATCGATTTTAAAATTAGTCCACTCTACCATAATAATTTCTCGAACATTATCGGACGAAATCGAGCTAAATAGAGACTGGCCTAAGTGCTATAATACTAACCTCATTTAACTCTATGTTCTGATTTTTCTGAACAAAAGTTCGAGAAGGCTAAGTTGGACGAAGTCATGCCGATGACCTTGAATTTGGAAAAAAAGGTAACAAGCCTATTGGAGGTGCCTCCTTATTAATTATCTTAGCTAGGAGTCTACGGACTTAGGATACATCATTAAGCATTTGCGATTAGAACGATGCAAAGTCGTTTAGCACCAACTTGATAGCACAGAACATGGCTGCGGGGAGAGCTGTTCAGAGGGTAGACACCGAATTTAACTGATTTAAACTGTCGGATTATATAGCCTGAATCCAAAACTATTGGATAGCTGGATTGAGGCCGATCCATCACTCATTGCCTTGAAAACTATATCATTCGATCGAAGTTCGACTATCGCTCTGCAACAGTAGGCCAGATAGCATCTAGACGTGGGTCTATTGATATCACCGTTTGAATACCAATTAACCGACTGCCCATCTCTATTAAGCAGTAGTGTACCCAGGTGAAAAAAGTGAGAAAGTGCTTATGGTTGGTCAGTGGCTGTAATTTATTACAGGCTGAATAACTAATTCGAGATTACTAAATTTCCTAGGCGTAAAAAAACTAACTTGTTTACTGCTTAACCTTTCGAATCACCGCAACCATGACAATTCCGGGCGTTAATATCATAAGACTTAGCCAGCCCAGTAAACCCGGCTCTTCACCCAAAAACATCAAACTCAGGATAGTGCCTAAACCCGGCACTGCTGCCATAAATGCCGCTGTGGCGGCCGGACCAACATGTCTAACCGCCGTAGCGACTAACAGGAGACCGAGTAAATTGGGTATAAGCCCTTGATATAAAGTTTGAATGAGTAATTGTGATTCAGACGCTTCGGCTATGCCACTCGGCAAAAGCAAGTACCAGACGGGTACAAAAATAATCGCATTGATGACCGAACTGCACATGAGTATTTGAAGTGTTTTGACATGCCACAGGCGACTTACAACCAAATAGGCTGAGAAAAAGATCGCTGCAATCACAAACATCAGGTC